>JAGNLM010000006.1 GCA_017999615.1 Gammaproteobacteria bacterium
GAACTCAACAGCCTGATCGGCGGGCGCGATGCGGGCATGGTGCTCTACACCGCGTGGAGCGAGCGCGCCCTGCGCCAGATTGCCAAGCGCTGGCGTATCCCGCTGCCGCCATGAGCGCGGACATGACAGGCGACGAGCTGCTCGCCCTGACCCTCACCGCCGGCTGCGGCGGGCTCACCGACCCCGATCAGGCCCGGCGCATCTGCGTCCGGTTGGAGGCCTTGTGTCGGAACTAGCCGTCCTGCGCGAGCTGCTGGCCGACGCCCTCGCCCGCGTAGAGGCGCTCGAGGCGGCCGAGCGGGCGAGAGATGTACGTGAGCGGCAGGCAGAGCTGCTGAATCGCGCAGCGGCCGCCGTGGACCCGCTGGCGAGCCGCTGGCAGCGTGCCCAAGCCCTCGCCCGCCGGGTGGCCGCCCGTGGCCGCAGCGCCCGGCCGCCGGCGACCGAGGCCGACCGATGGGTGGACCAGGCCCTCGGCCTCGGGGCGCTGCCGGCCAGCGCGCGCCGCCTGTGGGAGCTGTTGACGCCCGAGCGTCAAACCGGAGCGGCTACGCTCCCCCCATCACCGCCGACCCGTGGCGGACTATGGGATGACTGACATGACCCAAGACGAATACGCACGCGGACTCGAAGACATCGCGGTCCGCCAGGGCGTCGAGCGCGCCAAGAGCGCTCGCACCGAGCGCCTGGCGGCCGGCCGGTACAGCCGCGAGGACCTGGTTGACGCGCTGGACGATTACATCGGCGAGCTGGTCGGCGACCCCTCCAGCGACCCGCACCCGCTCGCCAGGCACCTGCACCGGGATAGCTCTCTGCGCCGCGTGCTGTACGAATACCACGGCGCCGACACCGCGCAGGACCTGCACCGTGCCTTGGCGTTCTCGGACTGGCCGCAGCTGATCGCAACCCGCGTCACCCGTGCTGTGACGCAGCGCCCCTCGGGCCTCACCGAGCACCGTGCCCTCGTCCTGCCTGCGCCGCTCGACACCTACCACCCGTCGGCGTTCTTCGAGACGGCATCGAGCGATGCCATCGCGCCCATCCCGACCGGCGGCGGCCCGTGGCCCATCCCTGAAATCGACATCAGCGACGCGACCGTCACCGGCGCGCCCTCGCGCTACGCGGTGCGGGTGGCCATCGGCCGGGCGTTGTTCTTGACCGCGAGTCTGTCGCCCGTCGAGGCGCTGGTCACCGAGCTGCACAACGTGCTGTTGCGCGCCGAGAGCAAGGCGTTCTCGACCTACCTGGAGAGCTCGCCGCAGTTGGGGGATGGCAACCCGCTGTTCGTCGACGGCACCAACGCCATCGCCAGCGGCAGCGGCGGCGAGCCGTCCGCCACGACGATCGGCGTCGCGCTGCAGACCCTGCGCACGCAGGCCAATGCGGCCGGCGCCCGTAACGCGGTGCGCGGCAAGTATCTCGCGGTGCCACCCGCGCTGGAGGCGACTGCGCTCACCGCGCTGGGAGCTATCGACCCGCACGACCGCCGCGGCTTGCAGGTGGTGGTCCTGCCGTACGCCAGCAGCTCGACCGCCTGGTGGCTGTTTGCCGCCCCCCGCGAGGCCGCCTCGATTGCCCGCCTGTCGGTCGGCGATGCGGTCGATCCGGTGGTCGAGACCCGTCCCGTCCCGATGCAGGATGCGGTCGACTTCCGGGCGGCGGTGGACTTCGGATTCATCGCCTTGAGTCGTGCCGGCTGCTTCTATAACCCAGGCGCATAAGGTTTCTGCCGTCTGCCCCCGTCGCGACGGGGGCGGCAGGCGTTAGTCGGCGAGTGGCCTGCCTCGGACCAACCAACCCCGACTGCCAGCGGGCGCACCATTACCTCGGGCGCCGCGGCTGGCCCCCCGGAGCCCCCGGCCGGGCCCGGGGGTCGCACCGGCCGGACAGTTCACGCCCACCCCGGCGGGCTCAAGCCGGGGCCCTCCCCACCGTATAGCGTTACCGCCCGTAACGCTATAAGGTGACGCCGCGGACATCTGCGGTGTTGCGACCGAGCCGTTAGTGGTCTACCTTAGCGTTACTGCCGGTAACGATAAGGGGGTTGGCGTGGAAGATCATATTCGCCGGTGCCAGCACTGCGGGGCGTTCTTCACATCACCGCGCCGGTCCGCCCGGTTCTGTTCCGCGCGGTGCCGCATCGGCAATCACCGCAATGGCTCGCGGCCGCTGTCGTCGGTCTGGCTTCGCCGTGCCGCTCGGGCCCTGGCGGGCGAGCTACTCGTGCCGCTGGGCGCAGAGGTCGCCGTCAACCGCCTGGATATCCATTTCAGTGAGTACCGCGAGAAGTCAGACAGCGGCGTCGAGCTTGGCGTCATCGGCGGCAAAGCATACGGTGGCCAGGACGCGATAACCATCGCCATTTCAGCCGATGCGGTGCTGGTGCTGGGGACGTTGTTGCACGAGCTGATCCACCTTGCGACCCCTGGCGAAGGACACGGCGGAAGGTTTGCCGAGGTCGCTCGCGAGCTAGGGTTTCTCCCCCCGGTCACTCAGTACAAGCCGAGCGCGACCCTGAAAGACCGGCTCAAGGCGCTTGCTCAGAAGCTCGGCCCGATGCCGATGCCCTTCGACCCACGCGTAAGCAAGACCGGGACAATCAGGTTCAAGGCGCTGAAGGGTAGCCCCGACGTGTTTGTCCCCGTCGGCACCCCTGATTGGGTGCCCAAGCGCAAGCCGTAGCCGTTAGCCGCTAACAGCCCCCTGGTCAGGCAACTGGCCGGGCCTTTCTGCGTCTGGAGGCCGCCCCACGCGCGCGCGGGCGCGACGACTTCCCGGCAAGATTGCCGGAAGGTTGCAGGGGCCGCCCCACGCGCGCGGGCGCGTGGGAGGGGGTCGCCGGCGGGGACCGTTACCGCGTAACGGGCGGGCGACTGCACACGGGCGGGGCGGGTTGTGTGCAGCGGGCTGGGTAACAGCGCTGTTACCCAAGCAGGATCGCGGGGCGGGGTCGCCTGGCGACAGGGCGAGCAGATCCCGGGCTGTTACCCAAACTGTTACCCAATTCCTCCGCGCCGTCTCGCTTTTCTCGTGTAAACCCTTGGTTTCTTTGGCTCCCCGGGACGGGCTCGAACCGCCGACCTAGTGATTAACAGTCACCCGCTCTACCGACTGAGCTACCGGGGAAAAGCGCGACGTATCCTACTGGCGGCGCGGGAATGGGTCAACCTGAGGAAACCATTCCCGCCGGACGCGCGGCCGGCGGCCGCGCCGTCGGGCTGGCCATGGAGCCAGCGCCCCGTCAAGCCGGCCCGAGGAAGGCCGTGATGCGCTCCATGGCCTTTTCCAGGTTCGCCAGGCTCGTGGCGATGGAAATGCGCTGGAACCCCGGGGCGCCGAAGGCGGAGCCGGGAACGAGCGCGACGCCGGCCTCGCGCAGCAGCAGGTCCGCGAAGGACACGTCGTCGGAGGCCCCCGTCGCACGCATGGCATCCCGGGTGTCGGGGAACAGGTAGAAGGCCCCCTGGGCCGGGAGGCAACGGACCCCCCGGATGCCGTTCAGGGCCCCCAGCACGTAATCGTGCCGCGTCTTGAACGCCCGCACCATCTCGGCGATGAACGCCTGGTCGCCGTCGAGGGCCGCCTCGGCTGCGACCTGGGCAATGGAGGTCGGGTTGGAGGTGCTCTGGGACTGGATCTTGACCATGGCCCGGATCAGCGGCGCGGGGCCGGCGGCATAGCCGATGCGCCAACCCGTCATGGAGTAGGCCTTGGAGACGCCGTTCAGCACGACGGTCCGGTCATAGAGGTCCGGCCGGGCCATCAGGATGTTCGCAAAGGGCTCGCTGCCCCAGGTGATGTGCTCGTACATGTCGTCGCTGGCGACGAGCACGTCCGGGTGCCGGTGCAGGACCTCGCCGAGTGCCGCGAGTTCGGCCCGCGTGTAGCAGACCCCGGTCGGGTTGGAGGGGCTGTTGATCACCAGCATGCGGGTGCGCGGCCCGATGGCCCGCTCCAGTTGCTCCGGGGTCAGCTTGAACCCGTGCTCGGAAGTGCCCTCGAGGATGACGGGGGTCCCGTCGGCCAGCAGCACCATGTCGGGGTAGGACACCCAGTACGGCGCGGGGATGAGCACCTCGTCCCCCGCGTCGAGCAGAGCCTGGGCGAGGTTGTAGAAGGTCTGCTTGCCGCCCACGGACACCACGACCTGCTCCGGGGCATAGGTGAGCCCGTTGTCGCGCTGGAGCTTGCGGATCACGGCCTGCTTCAGCGACGGGATTCCGTCGACCGCGGTGTACTTGGTGAAGCCGCGGTCCAGGGCCTGTTTGGCGGCGTCCTTGATGTGGGTGGGTGTGTCGAAATCCGGCTCCCCAAGCCCGAGGTTGATGATGTCCTGGCCGGACGCCTTGAGCGCGGCGGCGCGGGCGCTCACGGCGAGGGTGGGGGAGGGCTTGATGCGCCGTACGCGCTGGGAGAGGCGGAGTTCCACGGCGAAGGTCCTGGTGCGGGAAGGGAGTGTCGGCCGGGAATTCTATACCAAGCGGGCGCGCTTGCCCCCGGGGCAGGCGCGCCGATCCGGGGGCAGGGGCTGCCGCGCCGGGGCGGGGCCGCCAGCGGGAGATTGGCCCCCCCCGGTGGGGGCGCTATCCTGCGGCCCATGTCCAGGCCATTGGAGCTGGTTTCGAGCTATGCACCGTCCGGCGACCAGCCGGACGCCATCCGCCGGATGCTCGAGGGGATCGAATCCGGCCTCGCCTGCCAGACCCTGCTCGGCGTCACCGGCAGTGGCAAGACGTTCTCGGTCGCGAATGTCATCCAGCACGTCCAGCGCCCGACCCTGATCCTTGCGCCGAACAAGACGCTGGCAGCCCAGCTCTACGGGGAGATGCGCGAGTTCTTCCCGCACAACGCAGTCGAGTACTTCGTCAGCTACTACGACTATTACCAGCCGGAGGCCTACGTCCCCTCGACCGACACGTACATCGAGAAGGACGCGTCGATCAACGAGCACATCGAACAGATGCGGCTCTCGGCGACGAAGGCGATTCTCGAGCGCAGGGACGTGGTGATCGTGGCGACCGTCTCGGCGATCTACGGCCTCGGCGACCCGGACGCGTACATGAGCATGGTGTTGCACCTGGCGCGCGGACACCTGCTCGACCAGCGGGAGATCCTGCGCCGCCTCGCAGAGCTCCAGTACGCACGCAACGAGCTCGAGCTCTCCCGGGGCACCTTCCGGGTGCGCGGGGACGTCATCGACATCTTCCCCGCAGAGAGTGAGCGGGACGCGATCCGCGTGGAGCTGCTCGACGACGAGATCGAGTCGCTCGGCTACTTCGATCCCCTCACGGGGGAGGTGCTGCGGAGAGTGCCGCGCCTCACCGTCTACCCGAAGAGCCACTACGTCACGCCCCGCGAGCGGGTGCTGGAGACGGTGGACGGGGCGCGCGCGGAACTGCGGGAGCGGCTCGAGCAGCTCCACCAGGCGGGTAAGCTGCTCGAGGCCCAGAGGCTGGAGCAGCGCACGACCTTCGACCTCGAGATGATGCAGGAGCTCGGTTACTGCAAGGGCATCGAGAACTACTCCCGCTACCTCTCCGGGCGCCGGCCGGGGGAGCCGCCGCCGACCCTCTTCGACTACCTGCCGCAGGACGCCCTGCTGGTGGTGGACGAGAGTCACGTCACGATCCCCCAGCTCGGCGGCATGTATCGGGGGGACCGCTCGCGCAAGGAGACGCTCGTCGAGTACGGCTTCCGGCTGCCTTCGGCCCTCGACAACCGCCCGCTTCGTTTCGACGAGTGGGAGCGGCTGATGCCCCAGGCGATCTTCGTGTCGGCCACCCCGGGCCCCTACGAGCTCGAGCACTCCGGGCAGGTGGTAGAGCAGGTGGTGCGGCCTACAGGGCTGGTGGACCCGGAGATCGAGGTCCGGCCCGCGGCGACGCAGGTCGATGACCTGCTCTCCGAGATCGTGCTGCGCGTGGCGGGTGGTGAGCGGGTGCTGGTCACGACCCTGACCAAGCGGATGGCCGAGGACTTTACCGACTTCCTCGGTGATCACGGCATCCGGGTGCGCTACCTGCACTCGGACATCGAGACCGTGGAGCGGGTGGAGATCATCCGCGACCTGCGGCTCGGCGAGTTCGACGTGCTGGTGGGGATCAACCTGCTGCGCGAGGGCCTGGACATCCCCGAGGTCTCCCTGGTCGCCATCCTGGACGCGGACAAGGAGGGTTACCTGCGGTCGGAGCGCTCCCTCATCCAGACCATCGGGCGCGCCGCTCGCAACCTGCACGGCAAGGCGATCCTCTACGCCGACGGGGTGACGGGCTCCATGCGCCGGGCCATCGACGAGACCGAGAGGCGGCGCGCGAAGCAGCAGGAGTACAACCGCTCCCACGGGATCACGCCGAAGTCGGTGGAAAAGGCCGTGGCCGACATCATGGAGGGTGCGAGGAGCGGCCCGGTCGTTCCGGCGAGCCGGTACGCCCGCGTGGCGGAGGACCTCTCCGTCTACGCCGCGCTCGCGCCCGAACAGTTGAGGAAAAAGGTGTCGGAGCTCGAGGCCCAGATGTACCGGCACGCGGAGAATCTTGCATTCGAAGAGGCCGCGCGGCTGCGGGACGAGATCCGTCGGATCGAGGACCTCCACCTCGGGATCGCGAAGGAGCCGGCGTCCCGGGGGCGGAGGCGCCGGGCGTCGGGTTGAGCGGTGCCCTCGGCAGCGCGCCCCAGACCCGTGCAGACCCCGCGGCACCCCCGGAGCGGGCCCCTTCGGTTGTCGGCGACGCACGCTTGCTCGCCGGGCGGGGATTCCGCTATCTTTACGGCCCCACAGGCGCGTAGCTCAGTGGTAGAGCACTACCTTGACATGGTAGTGGTCGGTGGTTCGATCCCACTCGCGCCTACCAGAAAAACAAGGGGTTGGCTGCGCAGGCTGGCCCCTTTGTCGTTTTTGTCGCCCTGAGGGGCGACAACGGGGCCTCGCCCCTGGACGGGGCCGTGACGAACTGAGTGCCTGACATGCCAATCATTACCCTGCCCGACGGTTCCCAGAAGGCGTTCGACCAGCCGGTGACGGTGGGGGAGGTCGCTGCCGCGATCGGCCCCGGACTGGCCAGGGCAGCGGTTGCGGGCCGGGTCGACGGCAGGCTCGTGGACACGTCCCATCGCATCGACCGGGACGCCACGCTGGCGATCGTCACCGAGCGCGACCCCGAGGGCGTGGACGTCATCCGCCACTCCACCGCGCACCTGATGGCGCACGCGGTGAAGGAGCTCTTTCCCGAGACCCAGGTGACGATCGGTCCCGTGGTCGAGGACGGGTTCTATTACGACTTCTCCCGGGAGGAGCGCTTCCGTCCCGAGGACCTCGCGCTCATCGAGGCGCGGATGAAGGAAATCGCGAGCCGCGACCTTCCGGTCGAGCGGACCGAGATGGCGCGGGACGACGCGGTGCGCTTCTTCCTCGACCAGGGCGAGAAGTACAAGGCCGAGATCATCGCCTCCATCCCGGCCAACGAGACCCTCTCTCTGTACCGCCAGGGCGAGTTCGTGGACCTCTGCCGCGGGCCGCACGTGCCCTCCACGGGGAAGCTGCGGGCCTTCAAGCTGATGAAGCTGGCGGGCGCCTACTGGCGGGGCGACTCGCGCAGCGAGATGCTGCAGCGCGTCTACGGGACCGCCTGGGGGAGTCAGAAGGACCTGGACGCCTACCTCCATCGCCTGGAGGAGGCCGAGAAGCGCGACCACCGCAAGCTCGCCAAGCAGTTGGACCTCTTCCACCAGCAGGAAGAGGCGCCCGGAATGGTCTTCTGGCACGACCGGGGCTGGACCGTGTACCGCCTGGTCGAGCAGTACATCCGCGACGTGATCCGGGAGCACGGCTACACGGAGGTCCGGACCCCGCAGGTGATCGACCGCTCCCTCTGGGAGCGCTCCGGACACTGGGACAAGTTCCGGGAGAACATGTTCACCACCCGGAGCGAGAATCGGGACTACGCGGTCAAGCCCATGAATTGCCCGGGCCACATCCAGATCTTCAACCAGGGGCTGCGCAGCTACCGCGACCTGCCCCTGAGGATGGCGGAGTTCGGGTCCTGCCATCGCAACGAGGCCTCGGGGACGCTGCACGGCCTGATGCGGCTCCGGAACTTCGTCCAGGACGACGCGCACATCTTCTGCACCGAGGAGCAGCTGCAGCCCGAGGTCGCGGCCTTCATCGACCTGTTGTTCCGGGTGTACGCGGACTTCGGGTTCCAGGAGGTCATCATCAAGCTCTCCACCCGTCCCGAGCAGCGCGTCGGGGCGGACGAGGTCTGGGACCGGGCGGAGCAGGCGCTCGCCGTGGCCCTGGACGGCAAGGGGCTCGACTGGAAGCTGCAGCCCGGCGAGGGCGCGTTCTACGGGCCCAAGATTGAATTCTCGCTGCGGGACTCCATCGGGCGCGTCTGGCAGTGCGGGACCATCCAGGTGGACTTCTCCATGCCTGGCCGGCTCGGCGCCGAATACGTGGCCGAGGACGGTAGCCGAAAGGTCCCGGTCATGCTGCACCGGGCGATCCTGGGCTCCATGGAGCGCTTCATCGGGATTCTGATCGAGGAGCACGCGGGCAAGCTGCCGGCCTGGCTCGCTCCGGTACAGGCCGTTGCCCTCAATATCACCGATGGGCAGGCCGAGTACGCGCAGGAGGTCGTGAAAGTCCTGCGGAAACAGGGGTTCCGGGTCGAGTGCGACTTGAGAAACGAGAAAATCGGTCTTAAGATCCGCGAGCACACGCTGCAGCGGGTCCCTTACCTCCTCGTGCTGGGGGGGCGGGAGCTGGAAAACCGGACCGTGGCCGTTCGCACCCGCAACGGAGCCGATCTCGGGGCGATGCCGTTGGAGGGGTTCGCCGAGAAGCTCCGTGAAGAGGTGGCGAGCCACGGTCGAGTCGTTCTGGAGGGCTGACAATCACTGCGAAGACGGAGTACCGCATCAACGAGGAGATCACGGCTCGGACGATGCGCGTGGTCGGGCCGGAAGGCGAGCAGGTCGGGATCCTGTCCCGGGAAGATGCTCTCCGGATGGCAGAGGAAGCGGGTGTGGACCTGGTGGAGATCGCGCCCCAGGCGGACCCCCCCGTGTGCCGGGTCATGGACTACGGCAAGCACTTGTTCGAAGAGAGCAAGCGCAAGACCTCCGCGCGCAAGAGGCAACAGCAGGTCCAGGTCAAGGAGATGAAGTTCCGCCCTGCAACCGGGGAGGGGGACTACCAGGTCAAGCTGCGCAAGCTCGTCGAGTTCATCACCGAGGGCGACAAGGCCAAGGTGACACTGATGTTCCGTGGTCGCGAGATGGCCCACCAGGAACTGGGGATCAAGCTGCTACGGAGGGTCGAGGCCGATCTGGCCGAGATCGCGAAGGTGGAGCAGTTCCCGCGGCTCGAAGGCCGCTTCATGACGATGATGCTGGGACCGAAGAAATAGCGGATTCGGACCCTGACGATAAAGTCTCCGGCGGCGGTCCTGGGCGGACCGCCAAACGGGCGCAGTCCCTGCCGCCGGGGGTAGTAGTCGATAAACAGGAGTGCAGACATGCCCAAGATGAAGAGTAACCGGGGCGCGGCGAAGCGCTTCCACGCCACGGGCGGGGGCGGGTTCAAGCGGACCCAGGCCTTTCGCCGCCACATCCTCACCAAGAAGGCGACCAAGCGCAAACGCCAGCTGCGCGGCCCGGCCCAGGTGGCCGCGACCGACGTGCGGAACGTGCGCGGCATGTTGCCTTACAGCTAAGGGAGGAGGCCCAAGATGCCCCGTGTAAAACGTGGTGTGACCGCTCACGCCAAGCACAAGAAAGTCCTCGACCGCGCCAAGGGTTATTACGGCCGTCGCAAGAACGTCTTCCGGGTCGCCAAGCAGGCGGTCATCAAGGCGGGACAGTACGCCTACCGTGACCGGCGCCAGAAAAAGCGCCAGTTCCGGGCCCTCTGGATCGTGCGCATCAACGCCGGGGCCCGCGAAAACGGGCTTTCCTACAGCCGCCTCATGGACGGACTGAAGAAGGCGCAGGTGGCCATCGACCGTAAGGTCCTTGCCGACCTGGCGGTGTTCGACAAGCCCGCCTTTGCGGTGCTCGCAGAGCGCGCCCGCGCCAGCCTCGCGGCGGCCTGAACGGGAGGCGCATGGACGCGCTGACCGAGGTCATCGCCCGTGCGGGCCGTGAGGTCGAGCAGGCTGCCGACCTGGCACAACTCGACGCCGTACGGGTTCGATACCTCGGAAAGAAGGGTCTCCTCACCGACCACCTGAAGGCGCTCGGCGCGTTGCCGGCCGAGGAGCGCCGGGTCGCCGGGCAAGCCATCAACGAGGCCAAGGACCGGCTTCAGGGGGCCCTCGACGGACGGCGTGCGGTGCTGGAGACCGAAGCGCTCCAGGCCCGGCTTGCCGCCGAGCGGATCGACGTGACGCTCCCCGGTCGAGGGGGGCGTCCCGGTGGCTTGCATCCCCTCACCCGGACCCTGGAGCGCATCGAGCGCATCTTCGCCCAGGCCGGGTTCGAGGTCGCCGAAGGGCCGGAGATCGAGGACGACTGGCACAACTTCGGCGCGCTCAACATCCCCGCCCACCACCCGGCCCGGGCGATGCACGACACCTTCTATTTCGACGCCCACACGGTGTTGCGCACGCACACTTCGCCCGTGCAGATCCGGGTGATGGAGCGGCAGGCGCCGCCCGTACGGGTCATCGCGCCCGGGCGGGTCTACCGCTGCGATTCCGACGTGACCCATAGCCCCATGTTCCACCAGGTCGAGGGGCTGATGGTCGACGAGGGGGTGAGCTTCGCCGACCTGAAGGGGACGCTCGACGACTTTCTCAAGACGTTCTTTGAGACCGACCTTCCGGTGCGGTTCCGGCCCTCCTATTTTCCCTTCACCGAGCCCTCCGCGGAGGTCGACATCGGCTGCGTGATCTGCGGGGGAAAGGGTTGCCGTGTCTGCAAGGACTCGGGCTGGCTCGAGGTGCTGGGGTGCGGGATGGTGCACCCGAACGTCTTCGCCGCCGTAGGGGCGGACAGCGAGCGCTACACGGGGTACGCGTTCGGAATGGGTGTCGAGCGCCTCGCGATGCTTCGCTATGGAGTCAATGACTTGCGGCTATTCTTTGATAATGATTTGAGGTTCTTGCGGCAGTTCCGCTAACGTCATGCGCTTCAGCGAACGCTGGCTCCGGGAATGGGTCTCTCCGCGGCTCGACACGGCAGGCTTGGCCGCGCGCCTCACCGCGGCGGGGCTCGAGGTCGACAGCGTCACGCCGGTGGGGGAGCGCTTCTCGGGCGTGGTCGTCGGTCACGTGCTCGAGGTCGCCTCGCATCCCGCCGCCGATCGGCTTCACGTCTGCCGGGTCGATGCGGGGGGGAGCGAGCCGCTCGTCATCGTGTGTGGCGCGGCGAACGTGGCCGTGGGCATGAAGGCCCCCACGGCCCTGGTGGGCGCCCGGTTGCCCGGGGGCATGGAGATCCGGCGGGCGAAACTGCGGGGGGTGGAATCGTCCGGGATGCTCTGCTCGGCCCGGGAGCTGGGGCTCGCGGAGACGAGCGAAGGGCTCCTGCCGCTGCCCGCGGATGCCCCGGTCGGGCTCGACGTGGTGAGCTATCTCGGCCTCGACGACGTCGCCATCGAGGTGGACCTCACCCCGAACCGCAGCGACTGTCTGTGCGTCGCAGGGGTCGCCCGTGAGGTGGGGGTCCTCTTCCAGCAACCGGTCCGAGGCGTGGCGGTGGAGCCGGTCCCGCCGGTCATCCCCGACACCTTCCCGGTCGAGCTCGAGGCGCCTGCCGACTGCCCGCGCTACGTGGGGCGGGTGGTGCGCAACGTCGACCCTGCCGCGCAGACCCCGCTCTGGATGAAGGAGCGCCTGCGGCGCAGCGGGCTGCGAAGCATCAGCCCCGTCGTCGACGTGACCAACTACGTCCTCCTCGAGCTCGGGCAGCCGATGCACGCGTTCGATCTGGATCGCCTCTCCGGCGCCATCCGGGTCCGTCGCGCCCGGGCCGGGGAGTCCCTGACCCTCCTCGATGGCAACTCGCTCAGTCTCGACGAGGACTGCCTGCTGATCGCCGACGACCGGGGCCCCATCGCCCTCGCCGGGGTCATGGGTGGCCTCGAGTCGGGCGTCACCGCCGAGAGCCGGCACATCTTTTTTGAGAGCGCGTTCTTCTCGCCGAGCGTGATCGCGGGGCGGGCGCGGCGTTTCGGATTGGCGACCGACGCGAGTCACCGCTACGAGCGGGGAGTGGATTTCGAGCTTCAGCGCCGAGCCATCGAGCGCGCCACCGGGCTCCTGGTGCAGATCGCGGGCGGCGAGTGTGGTCCGGTGATCGACCGGGCGTCACCGGAACACCTTCCCACGAGGGCACCGATCACCTTGCGGGCGGTGCGGCTGCAGAAGGTCCTCGGCGTTGCCGTCCCCGACGAGGCGGTGGCCGACGTGCTGAGCCGCCTCGGGTGCCGCGTCGAGACCCAGGCCGGCGGCTGGAGGGTCACGCCCCCGAGTTTCCGCTTCGATCTCGCGATCGAGGTGGACCTGATCGAGGAGGTCGCTCGGGTCAACGGGTACGAGCACGTTCCCACCACGGCGCCGGTGGCCCACCTGAGCCTGCGCCCTGTGCCGGAGACGCGGGTGCCCCTGGAGCGGCTGCGGGGACTGCTCGCCGACCGCGGCTACCAGGAGGCCATCACCTACAGCTTCGTGGACCCATCGCTGCAGGTCATGCTGGACCCCGGGGAAGAGGTCGTCCGCCTCGCGAACCCCATCTCCGCCGACATGGCGGTCATGAGGACGACCCTGTGGCCGGGGTTGCTGAAGGCCCTCGCGCACAACCAGAACCGCCAGCAGGCCCGCGTCTGGCTCTTCGAGTCAGGACTGCGCTTCCGGCGCCGCCACGGTGAAACCATGCAGGAGCCCGTCCTTGCGGGGCTCGCTTCCGGCAGTGCGCTGCCCGGGCAGTGGGGTCTGGCCCGGCGGCCGGTGGATTTCTACGACGTGAAGGCGGACGTGGAGGCGCTCCTCGCGTCGACCGGGGTTGCCGCTGAGTTCCGTTTCGAGCCGGCGAGCCATCCCGCGCTGCACCCGGGCCAGACCGCCGCGGTATTCCGGGGCGCGGAGGAGGTCGGACGGCTCGGAGCCCTTCACCCCGCGCACTTGCGGTCGCTAGACCTCGAGGGCCCGGTCTATCTCTTCGAACTGGGCCTGAGGCCGTTGCAGGCGGGGGTACTCCCCCGGTTCGCCGCTCTGTCCCGGTTTCCGGCGATCCGCCGTGACCTGGCCGTAGTGGTGGACGAGGCCGTGCCGGCAGAGGCGGTGCGCGCGGCGATTGGACAGGCTGCGGGGGATCTGCTAAATGACCTTGAGTTGTTTGATGTATATCGTGGGGAAGGCATTGACGGCGGACGCAAGAGCCTGGCCCTGTCTCTGACCCTTCAGGCGACGGATCGAACTTTGCTGGACGCAGAGGTCGATGCGGTCTTGAAAAGGGTCCTGGAAAAGCTGGAAAGGGAATACAAGGCCACTCTCAGGGCGTAGCGATGGCGTTAACGAAGGCAGGCATGGCCGAGAAGCTCTTCGAGGAGCTCGGTCTGAACAAGCGCGAAGCCAAAGAGATGGTCGAGTCCTTCTTCGAGGAGGTCAGGCGCTCCCTCGAAGCCGGGGACCAGGTCAAGCTGTCGGGCTTCGGCAACTTCGACCTGCGTGACAAGAATCAGCGTCCGGGCCGGAACCCGAAGACCGGGGAGGAGATCCCGATCAGCGCACGGCGGGTCGTTACGTTCCGCCCCGGTCAAAAATTGAAAACACGGGTAGAGGCTTATGCTGGATCCGTCGAGCGGCGGTGATCTTCCACCGATCCCGGGAAAGCGCTACTTCACCATCGGTGAGGTGAGCGAGCTCTGTGCGGTGAAGCCGCACGTCCTCCGGTACTGGGAACAGGAATTCCCGCAGCTGAAGCCGCTCAAGCGTCGCGGCAACCGCCGGTATTATCAACGGCAGGACGTCATCCTGATCCGCCAGATCCGGAGCCTGCTCTACGAGCACGGCTTCACGATCGGTGGGGCGCGTCACAGGCTCTCCGGCGAGGAAGCGAAGAGTGATCTGAGCCAGAGCCAGCAGATCGTCCGTCAGTTGCGCAGCGAGCTCGAGGAAGTCCTGGAGATCCTCAAGCGCTGACGGTCGGCGACTCCGGGTCGCGTACGATTTCGGGGCGCCCACCCCCCCCCTTTGGGATCCACGCAGACCTGGTGTACTCTACGGGCCCTCGGGAGGGGCTGCTGAGAGATGGTCGGTTGACTCCCTCCCGCGCGGTAAGACACTGCAGACTCGGGGCGTAGCGCAGCCTGGTAGCGCACCTGAATGGGGTTCAGGTGGTCGGAGGTTCAAATCCTCTCGCCCCGACCAATACTCCTGCTACATCGGGCGGTTGTCAGACCGCCGTCCATCACATCCTGCTTCAATGCGGACTCGAAATCGCTATCGCTGCCCGCCGGACGTTAGCTCCGCCGGGTGATCGAGGGGCGAGTGCGCGTGCGAGGGACGGTCGCTCCATCCCGCAGTGGGGAGCGGCAAACGTTGCGGCAGGGCTGCCCCTGGCACATATTCCTTCTCTCCTTGCTTCCTTACATGACCGGGGTTTTTTGCTGATGCGGATCTGGGTCGACGCGGACGCCTGTCCGAAGGTGGTCAAGGAGGTCCTGTTCCGCGCCGCCGAGCGGTTGCGCCTGCCCCTGGTCCTGGTCGCCAACCAGCCCGTCGCGGTTCCGCGCTCGCCCCACATCCGCGCCCTGCTGGTGTCGGCAGGCTTCGACGCGGCGGACAGTCGGATCGTGCGCGACCTCGAGCCCGCGGACCTGGTGGTCACGGCGGATATCCCCCTGGCGGCTGCGGTGCTCGAGAAGGGCGGTCACGTCCTCAGCCCGCGGGGCGAACGCTACACCCGCGACAACATCCGCGATCGGCTGGTCATGCGTGACTTCATGGAGACCCTGCGCAGCAGCGGCGCGGTGACGGGTGGACCCCCTCCGCTGTCGCAGACCGACCGTAAGGCGTTCGCCGACGCGCTGGACCGATTCCTCGCCGGCGGCGAGGCCGCTCGGTAGGTCGGCCGGCCGGCAGGAGGTCAGCCTGCCAGGCGCACGAGGGTTTCGTGGTCCGGTTCCGGCGCGCTGCAGCGCCAACAGCGCCCCTGGCCCTGCGGGTAGAGCCGGCCGCACGCCAGGCAGACCCGTTCCGGGCCATCCCGCTCAACCTTCTCGGGCCAGTCGAACCCGGAAAGCTTGAAGACGCGGTCGCCCGGGCGGAAGTAGCCGGACAACTCGTGGGGCAGCCGCAAAGTGACCTTCCTGCCGTGTCCGGGCAGGGACCGTTGCGGGACGCCGGCGGACGGGTACCGCTCGCGGAGCGCGCGCATGCGGCGCACCTGCATCTGGTTCCTGGCCACGTCCTCCACGACCCCGAGCCAGCTTTGAGTCGTCGCCCGCCGGGACCACCGGGCCAGGAGGAAGAAAACCAGGGCCGCGAAGGCGAAGGAAGAGAGTACGTCCTGGCTCAGCTCGCCCATCTCCCACCAGATGAGCCCCAGGATCGCGGGCAGGACCAGAAGGAAGAAGCCCCAGGCGTAGACACGGGATTGGCGGCCATAGGTACGTACCCAGGCCGCGGTCTGGTCCGGGGTCAGGGGGGGCGGTTCAGCGCGCGATCGCGTCTTGAATGCCCTGCTTGGCCCGCTCAATCCATTCCTTCCCCTGCTGGGTCACCGCACCCTTGACGGCGCTCGCGAGCCCGGGCCTGGTCAGAGTCTTCCCGTCGATCTTCACCTCGAAGGGTGAGGTCGCATAGGCGGACAGCGGGTCGCTCAACTGGAGAGCCGTATTCTCCTGGGCGTTGTACTCGTAGTAACACACGGCCTCACCGTCGCGCCCCTGGGAGGAGTAGCGCACCCGGACGGCCGCGTGTTCGTATCCTTTCGTCTCGGTGTCCGCGCCCTTTATCGTCGCGGAGGGGCCGGTCTCTTTCAGCACGATGTTCTTGCAGAGGGTGACGCGCACGTCTTCCGTCGGGCTCGAGCAGCCGGAGACCAGGAGTCCCACGGAGAGGAACACGACAGGGAAAAGGACCTTGGAACCTCGCAGATCGCTCACGCGTCTGATCTCCTGGGGTGATCGTCGAAACGCTGGCCAACCGATGCCGGGCGCAGTGTAGGACCGGGCCGGGGTGGCCACAAGCGCAAGCCTCTGTCACAGGCCTGCCGCGCCCGCGGACTCGGTCCCGCGGGAAGCTAACATGACCTCAGGCCTTCTCGCGAGCGCATCCAGCACTGCCTGGAGGGGCTTCCCCGGGTTTCGTGACGGGTCTCGCAGATGGTTTGGACAGCCCGCCGGGCGAGTGGCGAATTCATGACACGTCAACCTCGACACCGGGCCGCCCCGGAAACGTCCTGGTCTACACTGTCTTGGACGCGCGGCCCGGTCTTCCCGGGGACGGAACGCTGCCGGTTCTGAACGGGTGAGGGGAGATATCCCTGGCCATGCTGGGCGAACTGCTCCAGGTCCTGCTCGTGCTGACGCTGGGGCTGCTCAGCCCCGGTCCTGACTTCTTCCTGGTCGTCAAGAACAGCCTCGGAGGCAACCGCCGGCGGGCCTATGGGACCGTGGCGGGAATCACGCTGGGCCTGTCCGTGCAGATGCTGGTGGTGTCACTCGGTTTCGTCGCCGCGCCGCCCGAGGTGCTCTCGGGGGTGCAACTGGCAGGGGCGGCCTTTCTGGCCTATCTTGGGCTCCGTGCCCTGCTCTCGGACCCAGCGTCGGCGGGTGGGGGGGGGCGATTGGATGGAGCCCGGGCCCTGCCGGGTGCGCGGAGTGGATTCGTGGAGGGCCTGCTGTGCAATCTCACCAACCCGAAGGCCTTCCTGTTCTTCGTGAGCCTGTTCGCCCAGATGCTCCACCCCGGAACGCCGCCAGCCTGGCGTGTCATGCTGCCGGTGGCCATCGTGGTGCACGGCGTGGCGGCCTGGAGCCTCGTCGTTCTCGCGGTGCAGTCCCCACCGGTGGAGAGGCGCCTGCAACGGGCCCAGCGCTGGCTGCCCCGCGCGTTCGGACTGGCCCTGCTCGTGCTCGCGGCCTTCGTCGCCTGGCAGGGGCTGTCGTGACGGCGCGATACCGGCGTGCTGCGGCGGCGTTGCTGCTTGCCTCGCTGGCGCCCCTGCACGCCCACGCGGTGCCCGAGGAGTCGGTGATCGCCCTGGGGCTGACCGTGCCCCTGGCTCCCATTCTTGCCGCACTCGAGGCCCGGATCCCCCAGGAGGTGCGCCAGGACCGCTCCTGGCATCAGCACGATGGCTTCGAGGTGCGTTATGCGGCGCGGCGTGGGCCGCTCGACCTGCAGGTGCAGGGGAACGTCCTGGTCGCCCGGACCCTGGTCGGGTACTGGGTCCAGGCACGCAAAGACGTCCTCGGAAAGCTCACCGTGCGGGGGAGTTGCGGGGTCGAGGAACCCCCCCGCGGGGTCCTGTTGACCCTGACCACCCGTTTCGGTCTGCGCCCCGACTGGCGGCTGGCCGTGGAAACGGCCATCCATCCGCCCCAGTTCCTGAACCCGTGCCAGATGACCTTCGCGGGCATTGACGTCACGGGGGCCGTTGCGCGGGCGCTGCACGAAAAACTCTGGCACACGGCTCGCGCGGTGATCGACCAGGAGGCCCCGAGGCTCGGTGACCTGCAGGTCCCCGCGACGCTCGCCTGGCGGAGGCTGCATCGCCCCATCCCGATGGAGAACGGCCTCTGGCTGGAGCTCAACCCCGTGTCCGTCTGGGTGACCCAGCCCCTCGCCGACGGGCGCGCGGTGCAACTGGTCCTCGGCCTGACGGCGCGACCAAGCCTGCGGGAAGGGCTGCCCGCGGAGGGTTTGCCCGTGCCGCCGCTGCCGCCACTGCAGGTGGCCCCGCCGGTGGTCCCGAGCCTGGAGCTGCCGGCCCGACTGGCGTTGCCCCACGCGGACGCGGAGCGACTGCTGCGCTCGGCCCTGGAAGGCCGCCCCCTGGAGTGGGCAGGGCGCACGGTCACGCCCACGCGGGTGAGGCTCACCGCCCAGGGCGGTACGCTGGCGGTGGAAGCGACGCTCTCCGGCTTGGTCTCGGGGACGGTCCGGCTCGCCGGCGCTCCCGAGTACGACCCTGAGACGGGTGAGTTGTTCCTGCGGGATCTGGACTACACGTTGCGGACCGAGGACGTGGACCTGCAACGCCTGGACCGCGGCCTCCACGAGCTCGTTCGCGGCGTCGTCGCCCAGCGCAGCCGCTGGCCCTTGCGGGAGCGGATCGAGGACTGGCGTGCCCGCGTCGAGCGGTCCCTGGCCGAGACCGTCGTGCCCCCGTTCACATTGCGGACGAAGCTCGTGGAGGTGCGCCCGAGCGCCGTGCGGGTGACCGACACGGCCACCGTCCTGGACGCCGTTCTGGCAGGGGAGGCCCGTTTGGGCCTGGAGTGAAGCCCCCCGGCCCTGGGCCGGGGGGAGTGCCTCGTCTTTGCGTTGACCGGGCTCGCGCCCGCGGGGCAAGGGTTTTCTGGGCGGGCGTCTCAGCCGGCCTTGTGCGTATTCATGCCGAGCAGGCTATACGCGGGGCAATAGCCCACGATGCCGGTCACCAGGGGCACCAGCCCGATCCAGCCCCACACACCGATGGTGCCGGCGAGCGTCAGCCCCACCAGGACCAATCCGGCGACGACGCGCGCAATGCGATCCAGGGTACCCGTGTTCGTGGTCATGCCTTTGGTCTCCTCGTGAGTTGTTTCGGCGTCGGGTCTGTTGCCGCCTCGTAAAGGATAGAATATCCGCCGCCATCGCTCTCGCCTGAGGGGGAACCGGAATGCCCATCTACGAGTTCTACTGCGTCGATTGCCACACGGTGTTCAACTTCTTCTCCCGGCGCGTGAACACCGACAAGCGGCCTGAGTGTCCCCGCTGCGGGCGCCCCGAGCTGGAGCGGCGGATGTCGGTGTTCGCGATCTCCAGGGGCCGCAAGGACGACGGGGGCGCCGACGACCTTCCGGACCTCGACGACGAGCGTCTGGAACGGGCGATGGAGGGCATGGCCTCGGAGCTCGAGGGCGTCGACGAGGAAGACCCGAAGGCCATGGGGCGCATGATGCGCCGGCTCTTCGATGCCGCCGGCATGAAGATGGGAGCGGGGATGGAGGAGGCCCTCCGGCGCATGGAGGCGGGAGAGGACCCTGACCAGGTCGAGTCCGACCTGGGCGACGTGCTCCAGTCCGAGGACCCGTTCGCACCCAGGGTCAAGGGCGGGCTCGCCGGTTTGCGCCGGCAGCTGCTGCCGCCTCGGGTGGACCCCACGCTCTACGACCTCTAGCCTCGGAGGTCCGGCCGGCGCCCCTTTGGGGAGGCGCCCGGCGGGCCTCGGGGACGCGCAGTCGGGGTGCTACGCTCAGGCGGACTCTCTGTCCTTGTCCCGTTTGACCATCGCGTACGCCGAGTGGTTGTGGATCGACTCGAAGTTCTCCGACTCGACCACGTAGGCCGCGACCCGGTCGTCCGCATTCAGCCGGGCAGCCACGTCGCGAACCATGTCCTCGACGAATTTCGGGTTGTCGTACGCGCGCTCGGTGACGTACTTCTCGTCGGGCCGCTTCAGCAGACCGTAGAGCTCGCAGGAGGCCTCCGATTCCACGATGTCGATGAGGTCCTCGATCCAGATGAACCCCCGCGAGCGCACGTTGACCGTGACGTGGGAGCGCTGGTTGTGGGCGCCGTACTCGGAGATCTCCTTCGAGCACGGGCACAGGCTGGTCACCGGGACGACGACCTTGATGGACATGATCGGTTTGTCGTCATGGATCTCCCCCGCGAAGGTCACCTGATAGTCGATGAGACTGCGCACCCCGCTGACGGGCGCGTGCTTGGTGACGAAGTACGGAAAGACCATGTCGACGTGACCCGACGCCGCCTCGAGGCGCTGCGTCATCTCGCTCAACATCTGCTTGAACGAGTCCACCGTGATCTCGTACTCGTGGTTGTTGAGGATTTCCACGAAACGGGACATGTGCGTGCCCTTGAAGTCGTGGGGGAGATTCACGTACATGCTGAACACGGCGACCGTGTGCTGCTCGCCGCCGCTGCGGTCGCGCACCCGGACCGGGTGCCGGATCTCCTTGATGCCGACCTTGTCGATGGGGATCCGCCGGGTGTCGTGGCTGCTCTGCACGTCGGCGATTTCGACCGCCCCTGCGGATTCACTCATGGACCCGATCCTCGTGGTTGCGCCAGGACATCGCGTGGGGCGCCTTTATTGTCGACAAATATACTCGGACTTCGTTCCTCAGGCGACTCCGGAGAGACCGGGCGCGCCCTGGTGCCGATACTTCTCCACGGCTCGCTGAATCCCCTCGGCGTCCAGCCCGCACGCCGCCAGGAGGTCCTCGCGCTCACCCTGCTCCACGAACCGGTCCGGGAGGCCGAGGTTGATGACCGCGGTGTCCAACCCCAGCGCGGCCAGGCATTCGTTCACGCCGGAGCCGGCCCCGCCAGCGACCACGTTTTCCTCCACGGTCACCAGTAGCCGGTGGGTGCGAGCCAGCTGAGCCACGAGCTCTTCGTCCAACGGTTTGACGAAGCGCATGTTGACTACCGTCGCGTCGAGCCGCACGCCCGCCTCCAGGGCGGGGGCGACCATGGTACCGAAGGCGAGGAGGGCGACCTCGCGCCCGCGGCGGCGCACCTCGCCCTTCCCGATCGGAAGGGCCCGCAGCAACGGCTGGACCGTCACCCCAGGGCCGGCCCCGCGCGGGTAGCGGACCGCTGCCGGGCCGTCCATCCGGAATCCCGTAAAGAGGGCCTGCCGGCACTCGTTCTCGTCGGCGGGCGCCAGGATGGTCAGGTTGGGGATGCAGCGCAGGAAGGAGAGGTCGAAGCTCCCTGCGTGGGTCGGACCGTCCGGGCCCACCAGGCCCCCGCGGTCCACCGCGAACAGGACCGGCAGGTTCTGGAGCGCGACGTCGTGGACCACCTGATCGTAGGCGCGCTGCAGGAACGTGGAGTAGATCGCCACGACCGGCTTCAGGCCCTCGCAGGCGAGTCCTGCCGCGAGGGTCACGCTGTGCTGCTCGGCGATGCCGACGTCGTAATACCGGTCGGGGAACTGCTCCGAGAACCGGACCAGCCCGGACCCCTCGCGCATGGCCGGGGTGATCCCCACGAGGCGATCGTCCTGAGCCGCCATGTCGCAGATCCAGTCGCCGAAGACCTGGGTGTAGGTCGGGCCCTGGCTCGCCGGCTTCTCCATCTTCCCCGTGGCGGGGTCGAAGGCCGAAACCCCGTGGAACGTGACGGGCTTTGCCTCGGCGGGTGGGTAACCCTTGCCCTTGCGGGTCACCACGTGCAGGAACTGCGGGCCCGTCAGGTCCTTGAGGTTGCGCAGCGTGCGCACCAGCAGGGGCAGGTCGTGGCCGTCCACCGGTCCCACGTAGTTGAAACCGAGCTCCTCGAAGAGAGTGCCGGGAACCACCATGCCCTTGACGTGCTCTTCGGTGCGGCGCGCGAACTCCCACACGCTCGGCATGCTGCGGAGGACCTTCTTGCTACCCTCGCGGACCGAGGCATAGAAGCGGCCCGTCAGGAGCCGGCCCAGGTAGTTGGAGAGCCCCCCGACGTTCGGGGAGATGGACATGTCGTTGTCGTTCAGGATGACCAGCAGGTTCGCGTCGAGGTCACCGGCGTGGTTCAGCGCCTCGAATGCCATCCCTGCGGTCATGGCACCGTCGCCGATCACGGCGACGACCCGCCGCCGGGCGGCCTGGCGCTTCGCCGCGATCGCCATGCCCAGCGCCGCGCTGATGGAGGTGCTGGAGTGCCCGACCCCGAAGGTGTCGTAGGGGCTTTCGTCGCGCCGGGGGAAACCGGAGATCCCGCCCTTCTGGCGCAGGGTCGGCATACGGGAGCGGCGGCCGGTCAGGATCTTGTGGGGATAGGCCTGGTGGCCCACGTCCCAGACCAGCCGGTCCTCCGGCGTGTCGTAGGTGTAGTGGAGCGCGATGGTGAGCTCCACCGTGCCGAGGCTGGCGGCGAGGTGCCCCCCGGTCTGGCAGACCGTGTGGATGAGCAGGTCGCGCACCTCTGCCGCCACGAGAACGAGCTCTTCCTCCGGCAGCTTCCGCAGGTCCGCGGGGTCATCGATCCGCTCGAGAATGGGGTAGTGACCGGGCTTGCACATGGCGATGGCTGACGAGGCTTCGGGCAGGGCGGTTTCTCGGTGCGAGTGGCTCAGTGCCGGCGCTCGACGATGAATGCGGAGAGCCAGCGCAGAGGGTCCGCTCCGGCGTCGAGGACCGACAGGCTCTCCATGGCCTGCTCGTGGAGTTGGTTGGCGAGCTCGATGGACCGCGCGAGCCCCATCACGGACGGGTAGGTGGGTTTGTGGCGGGCCGCGTCGGCACCGCGGGCCTTGCCGATGGTCGCCGTCTCGCCCTGGACGTCCAGGACATCGTCGCGGATCTGGTACGCGAGTCCGATGCACTTGGCGTAATGGTCCAGGCGCTCGAGCGTGTCCTCCGGCGTGTCCGGGGCGGCCAACCCCCCCAGCCGCACGCAGGCCCGCAGGATGGCGCCGGTCTTGTGGATGTGCATGTTCTCCAGTTCGGTCTCGTCGAGGGCGCGGCCGACCGCCTCGAGGTCGAGGGCCTGCCCACCCACCATGCCGCGGGACCCCGCCGCCGTCGCCAGGGTCTCGACCATCTGCAGCCGGCGCTCGGCGGACACCCTCAGCGTTTCGTCGCGGGCCAGGACGTGGAAGGCGAGGGCCTGGAGCGCGTCACCGACCAGTATCGCCGTGCCCTCGTCGTACGCCCTGTGGCAGGTGGGGCGTCCCCGCCGAAGGTCATCGTCGTCCATGGCCGGAAGGTCGTCGTGCACCAGCGAGTAGGCGTGGATGAGCTCCACCGCGGCTGCTGGCCCGTCGAGCCCCGACCGTTCGACCCCGAGGGCCTCGCCCGTGGAGTAGACCAGGGCCGGACGAATTCGTTTCCCCCCGAGGAGAACGGCGTACCGCATGGCCTCGTGCAGTCGGACCGGCCGGATGTGGGCCGGGGGAAGCCAGCGCTCGAGCACCGTCTCCACGCGACTCGCGTGGCTGCGCAGGAGCGGTTCCAGCCTCCCGGCATCCCCGGGGGGGTCAACCGGGCTGGTCATCGCTCGCGAACGGTTGGACCTCCAGTCCCCCGTTCCTCCTGCCGAGGATCTCCACCTTGCGCAGGGCACTGTCCAGGGTCTGCTGGCAGGCGCGGTGCAGCGCCAGGCCGCGCTCGTAGGCCTCCAGGGACTGCTCCAGCGAGAGGTCCCCCCGTTCCAGCTTTTCGACGAGGCCCTCGAGCTCCCGGAAGGCCTGTTCGAAATCCACTTCGCCCTGCGTCTCCAAGAGGTGCCGCTCCGCGTGGCAAGCCCTTGAACCTACTATACGGCCCAGGGCCGGTCAACGCGGGGTACACTGTGCGCCCCCAATCGAGTCCTTGGAGCCGACATGCCGGGGCGGTGGATCGAGGCGCAGGCGTTTCCCCTCGTGCTCTTGGCGGTGCTCCTGGCGGCCGGGTGCTCGGTCCTCCAGGAGGAGCCCGGTGACCAGGGAGAGAACTGGGTGGAGGAGCGGGTCACGCTTCCCCCCTACCCGGTGCCCGGTAGCCTGGTGGCGGCCGACATCGGGCGTCCCGGCGACCCGTACCGCTATTTCTTCGACCCGGCATCCCTCTCCGTGGGCCGGGACGGCGTCACGCGCTACACCGTGGCGCTGGTCTCGCAGGGGGGCGGCAGGAACGTCTTCTACGAGGGCATCCGTTGTCAGACGCAGAGCGCGAGGCGTTATGCGTATGGCCTCGACGGGAGGTTCCAGGGCATGGAGTCGAGTGACTGGGAGTTCATCCGCCAGGACGGCGGGAGCGCCTATCAGTACATCCTCGCCCGGGGCTATCTCTGCCAGCCCCGGGGATTCCCCTTCGAGGCCGCGACCGCCCGCGACCGCCTGGCGCGGGGCACCGTCCCGGGGCTGCGCGAGCAGGAAGGGTTCCGGTGAGCGGGTACGACGCCTCCGCTATCGAGGTCCTGACCGGCCTCGAGCCGGTTCGCCGGCGCCCGGGGATGTATACGGACACCTCGCGCCCCAACCACCTGGCCCAGGAGGTGGTGGACAACAGTGTGGACGAGGCGCTGGCCGGCCACGCGACGCACGTGGCGGTCACGTTGCACCCGGACGGCTCGCTCAGCGTGAGCGACGACGGCCGCGGCATGCCCGTGGACGTACACCCCGGGGAGAAGGTCTCGGGGGTGGAGGTCATCCTCACCCGATTGCACGCGGGCGGAAAGTTCTCGCAGAAGAACTATCAGTTCTCCGGCGGTCTTCACGGGGTGGGCGTCTCGGTGGTGAACGCCCTGTCGAAGCACCTCGAAGTCTGGGTCCGCCGCGCAGGGGTGGAGTACAACATGGCGTTCGCCGACGGGGCCCCGGTCTCGGACCTGGAGGTGGTCGGCGAGGTCCCCAAGCGTGCCACGGGGACCACCTTGCGGTTCTGGCCGGACCCGCAGTTCTTCGACTCCCCCCGCTTCTCGGTACCGCGCCTGCAGCACGTGCTGAAGGCCAAGGCGGTGCTCTGCCCGGGGCTGCGCGTCAGCTTTCGTGACGAGGCGACCGGGGAGGAGCAGGAGTGGCTCTACCAGGAGGGGCTGGCGGCCTACCTGCAGGAGGCCAACCAGGGTCTCGAGAGCATCCCGGCGGTGCCCTTCGTGGGGAGTTTCCGCAGCGAGCGCGAGGCCGTCGACTGGGCGCTCGCCTGGCTGCCGGAGGGGGGCGAGGGGCTCTCCGAGAGCTACGTGAACCTGGTGCCCACCCCCCTCGGAGGCACGCATGTGAGCGGGCTACGCAGCGGGCTGCTCGAGGCGATGCGGGAGTTCTGCGAGTTCCGCAACCTCCTGCCGCGCGGGGTCAAGCTGGCGCCGGACGACGTCTGGGAGCGTTGCACCTACGTGCTGTCGGTGAAGCTGGCCGAGCCGCAATTCTCGGGGCAGACCAAGGAGCGGCTGTCCTCCCGGGAGTGCGCCGCGTTCGTCTCGGGGGTGGTGAAGGACGCCCTCAGCCTGTGGCTCAACCAGCACCCCGAAACTGGCGAGCAGATCGCCGAGATTGCGGTCGCGAGTGCCCAGCGCCGGCTTCGGGCGAGCCGCCAGGTGGTGCGCAAGAGGGTGACGAGCGGACCCGCCCTGCCCGGCAAGCTGGCGGACTGCACGGGTCAGGAGTTGGAGCGCACCGAGCTCTTCCTGGTGGAGGGCGACTCGGCCGGCGGGTCGGCAAAACAGGCCCGCGACCGCACCTTCCAGGCGATCCTCCCCCTGCGCGGCAAGATCCTGAACACCTGGGAGGTGGAGCCCGAGGCGGTGCTGGCCTCCCAGGAGGTGCACGACATCGCCGTCGCGGTCGGTGTCGACCCGGCGTCGTCGGACCTGAGCGGGCTGCGTTACGGCAAGGTGTGCGTGCTGGCCGACGCCGACTCGGACGGGGCCCACATCGCGACCCTGCTCTGCGCCCTGTTCGTGCGCCATTTCCGCCCGCTGGTCGAGGCCGGGCACGTCTTCGTCGCCATGCCGCCGCTCTACCGGATCGACGTGGGCAAGGACGTCTATTACGCGCTGGACGACGGTGAGAAGCAGGGGATCCTGGACCGCATCGCGGCCGAGGGGAGAAGGGGGAAGGTGAGTGTGCAGCGCTTCAAGGGGCTCGGTGAGATGAGCCCCTTGCAGCTTCGCGAGACCACCATGGCCCCGGACACGCGGCGGCTCCTCCAGCTCATGGTCGAGCCCGGGGACGACACCGATTCCCTGATGGACATGCTCCTCGCGAAGCGCCGCGCGGCGGACCGCAGATCCTGGCTCGAGACCAAAGGCAACCTGGCGGAGGTGCTCTGACGGTGGCCGGCAGCGAACCACGCGTGAACACGGTCGAGGCCATCGAGCGGCGGCCGTTGCGAGAATTCACCGAGAAGGCCTATCTCGACTACTCGATGTACGTCATCCTGGACCGGGCCCTGCCGCACCTCGGTGACGGCCTGAAGCCGGTCCAGCGGCGGATCGTCTACGCGATGTCCGAGCTCGGCCTGCGGGCGGGGGCAAAGCACAAGAAGTCGGCCCGCACCGTGGGCGACGTGCTCGGCAAGTACCACCCCCACGGGGACTCGGCCTGCTACGAGGCCATGGTCCTGATGGCGCAGCCGTTCTCTTTCCGCTACCCGTTGGTGGACGGCCAGGGCAACTGGGGGTCGCCCGACGACCCGAAGTCGTTCGCGGCGATGCGCTACACCGAGGCCCGCCTGACCCCCTTCGCCCAGGTCCTGCTCCAGGAGCTCGAGCAGGGCACGGTGGACTGGGTCCCCAACTTCGACGGAACCCTGGACGAGCCGGCCGTCCTCCCGGCCCGGCTGCCGCACGTGCTGCTGAATGGTGCGACGGGGATCGCCGTCGGGATGGCGACCGACATCCCGCCGCACAATGTCCGCGAGGTGGCCAGCGCCTGTCTCCGGCTCCTGGATGACCCGCAGGCGACGGTGGCCCAGCTCTGCGAGCACATCCGCGGGCCGGATTTCCCCACCGAGGCCGAGATCACCACCGCGGCGGCCGACCTGCGCAAGCTCTACGAGACCGGCGTCGGCTCGGTGCGCCAGCGTGCCCGCTACGAAGTCGACCGCGAAGAGGGCGCGATCGTCATCACCGCGCTGCCTCACCAGGTCTCGGGGGCCAAGGTCCTGGAGCAGATCGCGGCGCAGATGACCGCCAAGAAGCTCCCGATGGTGGAGGATCTGCGGGACGAGTCCGACAACGAGAACCCCACGCGACTGGTGGTGGTCCTGCGGAGCAAGCGTGTCGAGGCGGAGCCGGTCATCTCCCACCTCCTGGCCACCACCGACCTCGAGCGCTCCTATCGGGTCAACCTGAACCTGATCGGCCTCGACGGCCGCCCGCGGGTCATGGGCTTGCGCGAGTTGCTCCTCGGCTGGCTGGAGTTCCGGGAGCGAACCGTTCGCAGGCGCCTGCAGCACCGGCTCGACCGGGTGCTCGCGCGCCTGCACATCCTGGACGGCCTGCTGATTGCCTACCTCAACATCGACGAGGTGATCGCCATCATCCGGCGGGAGGAGGAGCCCAAGCCGGTGCTGATGGCCCGTTTCGGGCTGAGCGACGCGCAGGCCGAGGCGATCCTGGAGTTGAAGCTCCGCCACCTGGCGCGTCTGGAGGAGATGAAGATCCGGGGCGAGCAGCAGGACCTGGCGCGCGAGCGCGACGGGCTCCAGGAGACGCTCGGCAGCCCGAAGCGCTTGCGGGCCCTGATGGCGGAGGAGATCCAGGCCGACGCCCGTACCTACGGTGACGCCCGGCGCTCGCCCCTGGTCGAGAGGACTCAGGCGCAGGCCCTGGAGGAGAGCGAAGTCGTCCCGGCGGAGCCCGTGACGGTAGTCCTCTCCGAGCGAGGGTGGGTGCGCACGGCGAAAGGGCACGACGTCGACCCCCGGTCGCTCGCGTACCGCTCCGGGGACGGCTTCAAGGCGGCGGCGCCCGGGCGCAGCAACCAGCTCGCGGTGTTCCTCGACTCCACCGGGCGTGCCTACGCCCTTCACGCGCACACGCTGCCCTCGGCCCGGGGGCAGGGCGAGCCCCTCACGGGCCGGATCGACGCCCCTGACGGTGCGACGTTCGAGGGCCTGCTGGTCGGCAACGCCGAGGACCTGTACCTTCTCGCGACGGATGCCGGCTACGGTTTCGTCGCGAGCTTCGAGGAGCTGGCGGGGCGCAATCGCAGCGGAAAGGCCGTGCTGACCGTACCCGAGGGGGCGCGGGTATTGTCTCCCGTGCGGGTCCGGGACCTCGAGCGTGACCTCGTCGCGGCCGTGACCACGGCCGGCCGGTTGCTGGTGCACCCGGTGTCCGAGCTCCCTCGGCTCTCCAAGGGCAAGGGCGTGAAGATCATCGGGATCACGCCCGCGGCCCTCGCCAGCCGCGAGGAGTACGTGAAGGCACTGACCGTGGTGCGCCCGGATGGACAGCTGAAGGTGACCGCGGGAAAGCGCGAGCTGACCCTGAGACCTTCCGACTGGGAGCCCTATCGGCTCGGCCGCGCGCGCAAGGGGCTGAAGCTGCCACGGGGATTCCAGCGCGTGGACGCGATGCTGGCCGTGGAGCCGGGTTGACGGGCAAAAAAAGCCGGGATGAATGATCCCGGCTCAATGAACGGACAAGGGAGGAGGGGTTTCCGTTCACTGGGGCTATCGAGCGCTGGGTAGAAATCTTTAGGGGCGCGCCGGGGCCTTGAAGGACCGTCTCGGCGGCCATAGATCCGGGAAAGCTGTTCTGGCAGAGACAGGGGAGTACCCATGAAGCGAGTCTTTCTCTTCGTCCTCACCAACCTCGCGGTCCTGGTGGTTCTCAGCACCGCCGCCCGCCTGCTCGGCGTGGACCGTTTCCTGACGGCCCAGGGCGGCGGGATCGACCTGAGCCAGCTGCTGGTCTTCGCGGCGCTCTTCGGGATGGGCGGGGCGTTCGTTTCGCTGGCGATGTCCAAGTGGACCGCCAGGCACATGACGGGAGCCCAGGTCATCGGGCAGCCCGGCACCGAGCTCGAGGCCTGGCTGGTGCGCACCGTTCAGGACCAGGCGCAGCGTGCGGGGATCGGGATGCCGGAGGTGGCGATCTTCGACTCGCCGGACCCGAACGCCTTCGCCACGGGAATGAACAAGGACAAGGCCCTCGTAGCTGTCAGCACGGGCCTCCTCCAGCGCATGAACAAGCGCGAGGTGGAGGCGGTGCTCGGGCACGAGATCAGTCACGTCGCCAACGGGGACATGGTGACCCTCGCCCTCATCCAGGGTGTGGTGAACACCTTCGTCATCTTCCTCTCACGCGTCGTGGGCAGCGTCGTCGACCGTGCGTTGTCGCGCAACGAAGAGTACGAAGGACCGGGCATCGGCTACTGGGTCACGAGCATCGCGGCCGAACTGCTGTTCGGGGTGCTCGCGAGCATCATCGTGATGTGGTTCAGCCGCCAGCGTGAGTTCCGGGCGGACCGGGGCGGGTCCGCACTCACCAGTCCTGCGCAGATGGTCGCGGCCCTGGAGCGCTTGAAGGCCTCGGCCGAGGGGCAGCACCTGCCGGACCGCCTGGCCGCCTTCGGGGTGTCGGGCCGCACCGGTGGGGGCTTGGCCCGCCTGTTCCTGTCGCACCCGCCGCTCGAGGAGCGGATCGCTGCGCTGCAGGAGCCGCGCACGTGAGCGGGTCCGCGGGTCCCCTGACGCGTCCCTTCCCGGGCCTGCGGCCCGCGCCGGGCCTGGCCGAGGCGGTGGCGGCCCCCCCCTACGACGTGGTGAGCCTCGAGGAGGCGAGGGCGCTCTCCGCAGGCAAGCCCTGGAGCTTCCTGCACGTCTCGCGGCCCGAGATCGACCTCCCCGACGGGACCGACCCGTACGACACCGCGGTCTATCGCAAGGGGGCGGAGACCTTTAAGGGCATGCGGGAAGCGGGGGTCCTGAAGGCCGACACCGGGCCCCGCTACTACGTGTACCGTCTGGTCCAGGGCGGGCACAGCCAGACGGGTGTCGTGCTGGCCGCCTCGGTGGCGGCCTACGAGTCGGGTCAGATCCGCCGTCACGAACTGACCCGTCCCCAGAAGGAGGACGACCGGGTTCGGCACATCCAGGCGCTCGGCGCCCAGACCGGTCCTGCGTTCCTCACCTACCGCAAACATCCCGACCTCGACCGGCTCGTCTCCTCGGTGGTGGCGGGTGCGCCCGAGGTCGATTTCACCGGGGCGGACGGGGTGCGCCACACGCTCTGGGTGGTGGCCGACCCCGACCGGTTGGCCGAGTTCAGTGCCGCCTTCGAAGCGGTAGGGCGCCTGTACATCGCCGACGGGCACCACCGCTCCGCGGCCGCTGCCCGCCTCGCCCAGGCTCACCGGGCGGCCGCAGGGGCGCCGGACGCACCGTCGCTCTACTTCCTCGCCGTCGCGTTCCCCGACGACCAGATGCGCATCCTGGCCTACCACCGGGTCGTCGCGGACCTCGGGGGGCTCAGTCCGGAGGCCTTCCTGGAGCGCCTGGGGGAGGAGTTCGAGGTGCAGCCGAGTGCCTCTCCCGTCACGCCCGCGGCGCCGGGCGAGTGGGGTCTGTTCCTGAGCCGGGGCTGGTTCAGGCTCAGGGCCCGGGGTGGGCCGCTTTCAGCGGGTGACCCCGTGGCCCGCCTGGACGTGAGCGTGCTGTCGGACCGGGTTCTCGGTCCGCTCCTCGGGATCGAGGACTTGCGGCGCGACCCGCGCATCGACTTCGTGGGCGGGATCCGCGGCCTCGGGGAGCTCGAGCGGCGCGTGCGCTCGGGGGAGATGGCGGCGGCGTTCGCCCTCTATCCCACCCAGCTCTCCGACCTGATGGCGGTCGCCGACGCGGGTCTCATGATGCCGCCCAAGTCCACCTGGTTCGAGCCGAAGCTGGCGGACGGGCTCGTCTCGCACCTGCTGTAGGGCCGGCGCGACCGTCCCTCCGCCGCGGTCACAACGGGAGCTTCGAGGGTGCGCCCCGAAGCTCCCTCACGAGACGCGGTACCAGATACCCGGGCAGGCGCTCGCGGACCCCGGCGAGCAGGGCCCGGGCGCTGTCATCGGCGACCTCGAAGTGGGCGGCGCCCTGCACCGGGTCGAGCTGGTGCAGGTAGTAGGGCAGCACCCCTGCCTGGAAGAGGCGTTCGCTGAGCTCGGCCAGCACCCGGGCGTCGTCGTTCACCCCCCGCAGCAGCACGGCCTGGTTGAGCAGCGTCACTCCGGTTCGCGCGAGCTCTCGCGCCGCCCGGGTGACCGTGTCGTCGATCTCCGCGGGGTGGTTGGCGTGGAGGACGACGACCGTCTGAAGCGGGCAGCCCTCCAGCCAGGACAGGAGCCCCTCGTCGACTCGCGACGGGAGAACGACGGGCGTGCGGGTGTGCACCCTCAGGCGCCGCACATGCGGGATGGCCGCGATCCGTCGCACGAGTCCCGCGAGCCGCTCGTCGCTGAGGGTGAGGGGGTCACCGCCGCTCAGAATCACCTCCTGCACCGACCCGTCGGCCGCGACCGCCCGGACCGCGGCATCCCATGCGTCGTGTCCGGCGTGCTCGCCGTAGGGAAAGTGGCGGCGGAAGCAGTACCGGCAATGGACCGGGCAGGCTCCGGTCGCGATGAAGAGCGCGCGCCCGGGGTATTTGCGGAGCAGACCGGGGGTAGTGGCAGCGGCGAGGTCCCCGACCGGGTCCTGGCTGAAGCCCGGGGCGTGGTGGTGCTCTTCGGCGACGGGCAGGACCTGGCGCAGGAGTGGGTCCTCGCGATCACCCCGCCGCATGCGGTCGACGTACGCGAGGGGCACGCGAAGCGCAAACGGCGAGGCGGCGAGGGGCAGCGTCGCAGGGTCCAGGCCGAGGCGCGCCAGGAGCTCCTCGGGGCGGCTCAGTGCCGCGGCCAGTTCGATCTGCCAGCGTGCGATAGCGCGAGGTATCATGGTCGGCCGGAGTAGGGCTGCACCGTGCTGCGCGAGAAAAGAACGGGTTGGGCGACGACGGGAGCCGCCGACCCTTGCGAATTCTGACGACCCGGAGACCTTATGGCGAGCATCGGGATGAACGACCTCCGCGTGGGGGTCAAGATCATGGTGGAAGGGGACCCCTGCACGATCGTGGAGTCCGACCTGGTGAAGCCGGGCAAGGGTCAGGCCTTCACACGCATCCGCTACCGGAACCTGAAGACCGGCCGCGTGCTGGAGCGCACCTACAAGTCGAGCGATTCGGCCGAGCTCGCCGACGTCATGGACAGCGAGCTGCAGTACCTCTACGCGGACGGCGACCACTTCCACTTCATGCACCCGGACAGCTACGAGCAGATTGCCGCCGACGCGGCCGTCGTGGGCGACGCGGCCCAGTGGCTGAAGGGACAGGACACGTGCACGGTGACGCTCTGGAACGGGCTGCCGATCGCGGTGTCGCCGCCCAACTTCGTCAGCCTGCGCATCACCCGGACCGACCCGGGCGTGCGGGGAGATACCGCCTCGGGGGGCGGCAAGCCGGCCACGCTCGAGACCGGGGCCGTGATCAAGGTCCCGCTCTTCGTCGAAGAGGGCGAGGTCATCAAGGTCGACACTCGAACGGGCCAGTACGTCTCGCGGGTGAAGGAGTAGCCCGGTCCCCCACGGGGCCGCCCCTCCGGGGGTCGGCCCTCAAGGGGCCAGGCCTGCGCGTGCAAAGGGGCCGGTGGGGGCATGCACCACTTGGACGCTGAGGACTGGCGCCCCACGGCTTCGCTCGAGGCCCTGCGGGCACGGGCCCGGCTCCTGGAGGACGTGAGGTCCTTTTTCCGGGAGCGCGGGGTGCTCGAAGTGGAGACCCCCGTCCTCGGGAACGCCACGGGCACCGACCCGCACCTCGCCCCGCTGCGGGTGTGGCACGGCGCGGGGGGTGGGGGAACCCTCTACCTGCAGACTTCTCCCGAGCTCGCCATGAAGCGGCTCCTCGCCGCCCATGGCGTCCCCATCTATCAGGTCACCAGGGCGTTCCGGGACGACGAGCGCGGCAGCCTGCACAACCCGGAGTTCAGTCTCCTCGAGTGGTACCGACCGGGCTGGGACCACCAGGCCCTGATGGGCGAGGTGGAGGCCCTCTTCGAACGGGTGGTGGGAACGGCGGGGGCGCGGCGGCTGACCTACCGGGAGGCCTTCCGGTCGGCTGTCGGTCTCGACCCTTTCGATTGCGCCGCCGGGGCTCTGTGCGAGCGCGCCGCTCGCCACGGGCTGGCCACCGCGTCCGGGGCCGACGGGGAGGCCGGCACGGAGGCCTGCCTCGATTTCCTGTTCGCGGTCGTCGTGCAGCCCTGGCTTTCGGCCGTGCCTCTCGCCTTCGTCTACGACTATCCCGCCTTCCAGGCATCCCTGGCCCGGGTACGCCCGGGTGACCCACCGGTGGCCGAGCGTTTCGAGGCGTTCCTCGGGGGCGTGGAGGTGGCCAACGGCTACCACGAGCTCACCGACGCCGACGAGCAGGCGCGCCGCTTCGAGGCCGACCTCGCGCGGCGCCGCGCGGCGGGTCTTCCGGAGGTCCCGGTGGACGGGCGCCTGCTCGCCGCGCTGCGGGCGGGGTTGCCCCCTTGCGCCGGAGTCGCGTGCGGCCTCGACCGGATGCTGCTCGCGGCGCGTGGTGGGGGGCGGATCGACGAGGTGTTGGCGTTTCCCCTCGAGCGGGCCTAGGCGTCCAGCGCCAGCCGTCCGACCGGCAGGGTTCCGCGGCAACCTCGGAAGCCCGGGGGGCAGAGGACCGTGTTGACGGGCGGACGGGTCTCGTCGGGCGCCGGGTAGTCGAGCGTGTAGTGCAGTCCACGGCTCTCGCGCCTCGAGAGGGCCGAGCGGATGATGAGGTCGGCGACCTGCGCCAGATTGCGCAATTCGATGAGGTCGTTGGTCACCCGGAAGTGCCCGTAGTACTCGTCGATCTCCCCGAGCAGGAGGTCGACCCGGTGTTTCGCCCGCTCGAGCCGCTTGGTGGTGCGCACGATCCCCACGTAGTCCCACATGAAGCGGCGCAACTCCTCCCAGTTGTGCGCGACCACTACCTCCTCGTCGGAGTCCGTGACCCGGCTCTCGTCCCAGGGAGGGATCACCCCCGGAGCTTCGGTTCTCGGCAGGTGCTCCAGGATGTCGGTGGCGGCGCTGCGCGCGTACACCAGGCACTCGAGCAGCGAGTTGCTCGCCATGCGATTGGCCCCGTGCAGGCCGGTGAAGGCGGTCTCCCCGATCGCGTAGAGGCCTTGCAGGTCCGTCGCCCCTCGCAGGTCCGTGAGGACGCCCCCGCAGGTGTAGTGGGCCGCAGGCACCACGGGGATCGGCTCGCCAGTGATGTCGATGCCGTAGTCGAGACAGCGGGCGTACACGTTCGGGAAGTGCTCGCGGACGAAGTCGGCGGGTCTGTGGCTGATGTCGAGGAAGACACACTCGACCCCCAGGCGCTTCATCTCGTGGTCGATGGCCCGCGCCACGACGTCCCTCGGGGCGAGCTCGGCGCGGGGGTCGAAACGATGCATGAACGGGGTGCCGTCGGGCAGCAGGAGACGCCCGCCTTCCCCGCGCACAGCCTCGGTCACCAGGAAGGACTTGGCCTTGGGGTGGTACAGGCAGGTGGGGTGGAACTGGATGAACTCCATGTTTCCGACCCGGCAGCCGGCGCGCCAGGCCATCGCGATCCCGTCTCCCGTGGCCACGTCGGGATTGCTGGTGTACAGATAGACCTTGCCAGCACCGCCGGTGGCGAGCACCGTGACGGGAGCGGCGAAGACCTTCACCTGGCGGGTCGCGCGATCGAAGACGTAGGCGCCGAGACAGCGATTCGGGGTCCGCCCCAGCTTCGCGGCGGTGACCAGGTCCAGGGCGAGGTGGTGCTCGTAGACCGTGATGTTGGCGGCCTTGCCTGCCTGGCCGACGAGGGCCTCCTCGATCGATCGGCCGGTCGTGTCCGCCGCGTGCACGACGCGTCGGCGGCTGTGGCCGCCCTCGCGGGTCAGGTGCAGCACCACCGACCCGTCGCTGCGCTGCTCGCGCGTGAACTCGACGCCCTGGGCCGTCAGCCACTCGATGGCCTCTCGGCCGCCCGCGACCACATGGCGAACGACGTTCGGCTCACAGAGCCCCGCGCCGGCGGCGAGGGTGTCGGCGACGTGCTGCTCGACCGAGTCGCCCGGGTCGAGCACGGCCGAAATACCGCCTTGGGCGTAGTAGGTGTTCCCCTCGGCAAGGGGGCCCTTGGAGACCACGGCCACCCGCACGTGGGGGGCGAGATGCAGGGCAAGGGCGAGCCCTGCGGCGCCGGTGCCGATGACCAGGACGTCGCTGGACAGGGGTTCGTTCATGGCGGGACCTGCGTTGAGGAAGAGGGGCGGAGGGGTCGGCGGCGGCCTTGCTACAATATACTCCTGGCCATCATTCGAACTATATCGGACACGCCTGGTCTACGGGGGTAGGCAGGGAGCGCCGATCGTGCAGAAGGGGAGCCCAGGTGGGCGAGGACGGCGTTGACCGCACACTCGTCGAGCGTGTCCAGCGCGGCGACAAGCGGGCTTTCGATTTGCTTGTGCTCAAGTATCAGCACAAGCTGGTCAAGCTGGTCTCGCGCTACGTGCGTGACCCTTCCGAAGTCATGGATGTCGTCCAGGAGGCCTTCATCAAGGCCTACAGGGCGTTGCCGAGTTTCCGGGGCGAGAGCGCGTTCTACACGTGGATCTACCGCATCGCCATCAATACGGCCAAGAACTATCTCGTGGCGCAGGGTCGGCGGCCCCCGGACGGGGACATCGATTCGAGCGACGTCGATCAGATCGAGGGAGAGACCGAGCTCAAGGACAACGCGACGCCCGAACGGCTGCTGCTGCGCGACGAGATCGAAGAGACCGTCATGGACGCGATCGCACAGTTGCCGGAGGACCTTCGAGTCGCCATCACCCTGCGCGAGCTCGAGGGGCTCAGCTACGAGGAGATCGCCGAGGCGATGGACTGTCCGGTAGGAACGGTACGATCCCGCATCTTCCGCGCCCGGGAGGCGATCAACAAACGCCTGCAACCGCTTCTGGATTAGGGGGCATCACGCGTCATGACCGAGGTCAATCACGAGCGGATATCGGCACTGGTCGATGGTGAGCTCGGCCGGGCCGAAGCCCTGTCGTTGCTGAGCCGGATCGAGGGCGACCCCGACTTGCGGCGAGTCTGGGAGCGCTATCACCGCATCGGGGACGCCGTGCGGGCCCAGCCGGCTCCCTCCATTCCCGCCGGGCAGCTCCTCGATCGGGTCCGGATGGCGGTCGCAGCCGAGCCGACGCTGTACCGATTCCCCACCTTGCGCCGGGGGGCCTTGCGGCCGCTGGCGGGGCTCGCCCTCGCGGCGTCGGTCGCGGTGGTGGCCGTCCTCGGGGTTCGCTCCTTCCTCGACGACCCGGGGCTCGGGGCCGGCGCGGTCGCGCAACGGGATGCGGCGCCGGAGCTGGGCGTGCCGCTCCAGGCCGGGCCGGGACTGGGTCTCGTTTCGGCGCGCGAGGCGTCGGGGCTGATGGACGCGCGGCTGAGCCGTTACGTGATCAATCACAGCGAGCTCGCGGGACCGAACGTGCACGGAATGCTGCCCTACGCCAGGATCGTCGCCCACGATGCGGGACGGTAGAGACAACGCCCCAGGCGCCGGTCCTCTGCGCCGGCTCTGGATAGGGATCACCCTGGCGCTGGCCGCCCAACTGGCCGCCGCCAGCTCGGCCGGGGACCAGGACCCCTCGTGGTGGCTCGAGCGCATGCCCGTGGCCGCCCGGACCCTGAACTACGACGGCGTATTCGTGTATCGGCACGCCGGTGGGATGGAGACCATCCGCGTGATTCACCGGGTGGTCGACGGCAATGAACAGGAGAGACTGACCTCCCTCGACGGTGACCGGCGCGAGGTCCTGCGGGGCCCCGATCGCGTCACGTGCATCTGGTCGGGCAACAAATCCGTGCTGGTCGACGAGAGCCGCAGGCGCGGGTTGCTCGGGAGCGCCCTGTTCCAGGCCGACGACCGGCTGCGCCAGCAGTACCGGCTGGAGATGGGGGGGCAGGCCCGGATCGCGGGGCGCGCCGCGCGGGAACTCCGGGTGGCGCCGGTGGACGAGTTCCGCTACGGGTACCGCCTGTGGCTGGACGTGGGCAGTGCCCTGCTCCTCAAGGCCCAGTTGCTCGATGAAAAGGCTGCGGTTCTCGAGGAGCTCCTGTTCACGCGGATCGAACTGCCCGAGGAGATCCCCGACAACGTCCTCGAGCCCGAGGTCGCCAGCGAGGGGTTCGACCGGCACACCACTGCCGGCCCGGCGGCGCCGGCCCCGGCCCCGAAGACGGCCCCGCCGCACTGGGCGGTGGGCTGGGTACCCCCGGGGTTTCATGAGACGGGTTACTCGAGAGAGCCCCTGGCGGGCGGGCAGACGCCGGTGGATCACCTCGTTTTCAGCGATGGGCTCGCAGCATTCTCCGTCTACGTGGAGCGGGTCACCGGGGACCGCAAGCCGTTCGAGGGGCTCTCCCAGATGGGTGCGCTCACGGCCTACGGAAAGCGGCTCGGGGAGTTCCAGGTCACGGTCGTCGGAGACGTGCCGCGGGTCACGGTGGACCGCGTCGGCCGCTCGGTGCAGAGGCGATGACGGCGGCGCTCGAGGAGGTCGCGACTGTCGTGGCAGTCGACGGGGACTTCGTCCTGCTCGAGGTGGAGCGGGGCGGGGGCTGCGGGGCTTGCGCCCTGAAGGGCTCGTGCGGGGTCAGCGCGCTCTCCTCGGCCTTCGGGCACCGGGCGGTGGAATTGCGCCTGCGCAACACGCTTGGCGCGTGTGCCGGGGAAAAGGTGCTGCTCTCGATTGACGAGACGGCAGTCGCCCGGGGCTCGGCGACGGTATACGCTGTGCCTTTGACGGGGCTCGTGGCCGGGGCAGGCATCGGCCACTGGCTCGGCACTCGGTTCGGCCTTTCGCTGGATGGAATGGCGGCCATGGGGGGGCTCCTCGGGCTCCTGCTCGGGGCTGCCCTCGCCTGGTGGATTGGCAAGGGTGCAAGGGGCGATGCGCGCTTCGAGCCCGTGCTCCGGCGCCGGCTACCGGGCTGAGCGAAGGGCCGCGGATTTCGATCAGGGGCGTCGGCGGCGACGCCCGGACAGGAGGCGGGGAGCCAGAAGAGATGAAAGCGATTCGAGCCGTAAACGCAGGTGTGGCGCGTGTCGCGCTGTTGCTGGTGGGGATGGCGGCTGCCGTTCCCGTGACGCATGCCCGGGACGGTCTGCCCGAGTTCACGTGGCTCGTGGACAAGTACGGTCCGGCCGTGGTGAACATCTCCACGACCCAGAGCAAGGCGTCGCCCCACGGCCTGCCCAAGGGGCTGGAGCTGCCGAAGGGACTCGAGATCCCCGACATCCCCGAGGACAGCCCCTTCTATGAATTCTTCCGCCGGTTCTTCGGAGAGGGCGGCCAGCCGGAGGAGTTCGACGCTCAGTCGCTCGGTTCGGGCTTCATCATCTCCAGCGATGGCTTCATCCTGACCAACCACCACGTCGTACGCTCCGCCGACGAGGTGGTGGTGCGGCTGACTGACCGGCGGGAGCTCACCGCGGAGGTCGTGGGCAGCGACGAGCGCAGCGACGTGGCGCTGCTGAAGGTCAAGGCCACAGACTTGCCGACGGTGAAGCTCGGTACTTCGGCGAAGCTCCGGGTCGGCGAGTGGGTGCTCGCCATCGGCTCGCCCTTCGGCTTCGACTACTCCGCGACCGCCGGGATCGTGAGCGCCATGGGGCGCAGTCTCCCCTCCGAGAACTACGTTCCCTTCATCCAGACGGACGTGGCCATCAACCCGGGGAATTCGGGCGGCCCGCTCTTCAACCTGGAAGGGGAGGTGGTCGGGGTCAACTCGCAGATCTACAGCCGCACGGGTGGTTTCATGGGGCTGTCGTTCGCGATTCCCATCGACGTGGCCGTGGACGTCGTCGACCAGTTGAAGGGCCAGGGACGGGTGAGCAGGGGCTGGCTCGGCGTTCTCATCCAGGACGTCAACCGCGAGCTCGCGGAGTCTTTCGGGATGGACCGCCCGCGCGGCGCCCTGGTCGCGCGCGTGCTGCCATCCAGCCCGGCGAGCGAGGCCGGATTCCAGGTCGGAGACATCGTGCTGGAGTTCGACGGCAAGGCGGTGGTGCAGTCATCGGACCTTCCGCCCATCGTCGGCAAGGCGCGGGTCGGAGTCCGGGCACCGGTCAAGGTGCTGCGCGAGGGCAAGCCCGTTCAGTTGTCCGTGACCATCGCGGAGCTGCCCGAGGAGAAGGAAGTCCGGGCGCGTTCCGGGGGACCGGGGGGGCCCGCCACGGATTCGCGCCTCGGGCTCACGGTGCAGGAGTTGACTCGCGAGCAGCGTGAGGAGCTCGAGGTCAAGGAGGGCGGGGTGCTCGTTACGCAGGTCGCCGACGGTCCGGCGCATCGCGCCGGTGTGCGGCAAGGGGACGTGCTGCTGATGCTGAACGGCGTCCAGCTGAAAGGAACGGCACACTTCCGCGAGTTGGCCGGCGGCCTGCCGTCCGACCGCTCGGTGCCGCTGCTGGTGCAGCGGCGTGGAAACCCGCTGTTCCTCGCGCTCAAGTTGCGCTGAGCGCGGCAGGGGCTTGCCCCCGGGCCTGCCGCCGGAGCCTTTCCGGTGGCGGGCCCCTGGGTTACACTTCCCGGGTCTGGTCCTTCGCTGGGCCGCGGGACAGCGCCGGAAGAGCGGTCTGAGCACGAGAGACCGGGAAAAGGGCGTCCATGGCGCCCTTTTTTTCGTTGCATGGATCACATTCGAAACTTCTCAATCATCGCCCACATCGATCACGGCAAGTCGACCCTTGCCGATCGCCTGATCGAGTCGTGCGGTGGACTCAGCCGGAGGGAGATGGCGGCGCAGGTTCTCGACTCGATGGACCTCGAGCGGGAGCGCGGAATCACGATCAAGGCCCAGAGTGTCACGCTCAGCTACAAGGCGCGCGACGGCCGGGTGTACGAACTGAACATCATCGACACCCCGGGCCACGTCGATTTCTCCTATGAGGTCTCCCGTTCGCTCGCCGCCTGCGAGGGGGCGCTGCTGGTCGTCGACGCGGCTCAGGGCGTAGAGGCGCAGAGCGTCGCCAACTGCTACAAGGCGATCGAGCAGGGCCTCGAAGTGGTGCCGGTGCTCAACAAGATCGACCTGCCCGCCGCGGAGCCGGCGCGAGTCATCCAGGAGATCGAAGAGATCATCGGGATCGAGGCGCAGAACGCCCTGCGGGTGAGCGCCAAGACCGGGGAGGGGGTGCCCGACCTGCTCGAGGCCATCCTCGTGCGGATCCCGCCTCCGGTGGGCAATCCCGACGGCCCGCTCAAGGCTCTCATCGTGGATTCCTGGTTCGACAACTACCTGGGCGTCGTGTCGCTCATTCGTGTCGTCGACGGGCGGGTGACGGCCGGGCAGCGCGTGCGGGTCATGGCGACCGGTGTCTCGGCCGAGGTTGGAAAGCTCGGAATCTTCGCTCCGAAGCCGCGCGACCGGACGGTCCTCGAGACGGGAGAGGTCGGGTTCATGGTCGCGGGGATCAAGGACATCCACGGGGCGCCGGTCGGGGACACCATCACCGACGACCGCCGTCCCGCCCAGGCGCCGCTCCCCGGCTTCAAGGCTGTAAAGCCCCAGGTCTTCGCTGGCCTCTACCCGGTTGACTCCGCGGACTACGAGGCCTTTCGTGAGGCGCTCGGCAAGCTGCGCCTGAACGACTCCGCGCTGCAGTACGAGCCGGAGAACTCCCAGGCGCTCGGCTTCGGGTTCCGGTGCGGTTTCCTCGGGCTGCTGCACATGGACATCGTCCAGGAGCGGCTCGAGCGTGAGTACCATCTGGACCTGATCACCTCGGCACCGACGGTTGTCTACGAGGTGGTCACCACCGGGGGCGAAACCCTGCGCGTGGAGAACCCGGCGGACCTCCCCGCGGCGAATCGCATCGCAGAGATTCGGGAGCCGATCGTGCAGGCGAACATGCTGATGCCGCCCGAGCACCTCGGCAACGTCATCAATCTCTGCATCGAGAAGCGGGGTGTCCAGCGCTCGCTCCAGTATCTCGGCCGGCAGGTTGCGTTGGTGTACGAACTGCCTCTGAGCGAAGTCGTGCTCGACTTCTTCGACCGGCTCAAGTCGCTCAGCCGGGGCTACGCCTCGCTGGATTACCAATTCGTCCGTTTCCAGGCCGCGGACCTGGTGAAGCTCGACATCCTGGTGAACGCCGAGCGGGTGGACGCCCTGTCGATCATCGTGCACCGCGACCAGGCCTTCGCGCGCGGGCGAGACCTCTGCGAGCGCATGCGGGAGATCATCCCGCGCCAGATGTACGAGGTCGCAATCCAGGCGGCGATCGGGTCCCACATCGTGGCCCGCCAGTCGGTGAAGGCCCTGCGCAAGAACGTCACGGCGAAGTGCTACGGTGGAGACGTGACCCGCAAGCGCAAGCTGCTGGAGAAGCAGAAGGCGGGTAAGCGCAGGATGAAGCAATTCGGCAAGATCGAGATCCCGCAGGAGGCGTTTCTCGCCGTCCTGCAGGTCGGGAAGAAGACATGAAGATCGATTTCGCGACGTTGCTGTTCGGTTTCGTTCTGGCGAGTGGCGTCCTCTGGCTGCTCGACGCCGTGTCGTTCGCGCCTGCGCGGCGCCGCAGGGCCGAGGCAAGCGGCAGGCCGATGCCGCCGCGGCCCCGTCTGTTCGAATACGCACGGTCGTTCTTTCCCATCTTCCTGGCCGTTCTGCTCCTGAGGTCGTTCCTGGTCGAGCCGTTCCGCATCCCGTCCGGGTCCATGTTGCCCACCCTGCTCATCGGGGACTTCATCCTGGTGAACAAGTTCACCTACGGGATCCGGCTGCCGGTCGTGGACCGCAAGGTCTTCGAGATCGGTAGTCCACAGCGGGGCGACATCGTGGTGTTCCGCTACCCGGAAGACCCCTCCGTGCCTTTCATCAAACGGGTGGTCGGTCTGCCCGGGGACCGTATCGGGTACTTCCACAAGACCCTGTACGTGAACGGCAAGGAAGTCGCGCAGGAGCCCGCCGGAACCTATCGAGGGAGCGGATCGGGTGCCGTGATGAGCGGCGCCGACGTTCGTCGCGAGGCGCTGCAGCCGGTGGTCCACGAGATCCTGGTGCAGCCGTCGGCCCCGTCGGTGGAAGGAGAGATGGTCGTGCCGGACGGCCACTACTTCGTGATGGGGGACAATCGCGACAACAGCCGCGACAGCCGGTACTGGGGCACGGTACCGGACGCCAACCTCATCGGAAAGGCCTTTCTCATCTGGTTCAGTTGGGACTGGGCCGGCGGGGAGATCAACCTCGGCCGGGTCGGCAACCCCGTTCGGTAACCCGTGGCGAGGCGCGGAAGACCGCGCTCAGGATGCATCGGAGGACGACATGAATACGCTGCGTAAACAGATGGGCATGACGGTGATCGGCTGGGTCTTGACGCTCGTGGTGCTGGCCTTCGGGGTGCTCTTCGTGCTGCGGCTCGTGCCCCTGTACACGGAGAGCTTCAAGATCGACCAAGCCCTCAGCTCCATCATCCGCGACCCGTCCACGGCGGACAGCAGCCGCGCCGAGATCGTCAAGAGATTCGTGGCGCGCATGAGCATCGACGACGTGGACCGCTTCGACAGTGAGGAGAAGGTCAAGGATTCCCTCACGGTGGAGAAGGGCAACGGGCGCACCGTCATCCGGATGCAGTACCAGACGCTCGCGCCGCTGGTCGGGAATCTCTCGATTCTCGCCGACTGGGACAAGGAGGTCAGCCGTCCGTAGGACGGACATGGCCCGCGGCCGGCTGGTGTCGCAGCTCGCCCCCCGGTTCGCGCGGCCGGAGCTCCTCGAGCGCGCCTTGACCCACCGCAGCGCCGGGGGAGACCACAACGAACGGCTGGAGTTTCTCGGCGACGCGGTGCTCGGCTTCCTCGTCAGCGAGGAGCTGTTCCGGCGCTTCGGGGATGCCTGCGAGGGAGACCTGACCCGTCTGAGGGCCCGCCTCGTGCGGGAGTCGACGCTCGCAGACCTCGCCAGGGGCGGGGGGCTTGGCGAGGACCTGAGGCTCGGGGGCGGGGAGCTCAAGAGTGGTGGGCGCAATCGTGATTCGATCCTCGCCGACGCCCTCGAGGCGGTGATCGGAGCGGTCTACCTGGACGCAGGGGTCGACGGGTGCCGCGAGCTCGTGCTCGGCCTCTACGCAGACCTGCTCGCCGGCATCGAGCCGGGGCAGATCGAGAAGGACCCGAAGACCCGCCTGCAGGAATGGCTCCAGGGGAGGCGCCTGCCGCTCCCCACGTACGCCGTCACCCGCGTGACGGGCGACGCCCACGACCAGGTCTTCGCCGTCGTGTGCGAGGTGCAGGGGCTCGGGCTCTTCGCCGCGGGTGAAGGGGCGAGCCGACGGGGGGCGGAGCAGGTTGCGGCGGGGCACCTGCTCGCCCAACTGGCAGGCTCTCCTCCGGGGCGGGGCGGTGCTCCCCGCGACGAGCGTTAGAGGGCGGGGCGAGCGGCCGATGGATACGGACGACAGGGTGACGAGGTGTGGGTTCGTGGCCATCGTCGGCCGCCCGAACGTGGGCAAGTCGACCCTGCTGAACCACCTGGTCGGACAGAAGGTCAGCATCACGTCCTCCAAGCCCCAGACGACCCGTCACCGGGTCATCGGCATCAAGACGGCGCAGGGTGCCCAGGCCATCTACGTCGACACGCCGGGTCTGCACGGGGGCCGGGGGCGCGCCATCGATCGGGCCATGAGCCGGGCGGCCCTGGGCGCCCTGCAGGACGTGGACCTCGTGGTCTTCGTCGTCGAGGCCCTGCGTTGGACTGGGGACGATGCACGGGTCGCGGAGCGGTTGCGGGATCTCCGCGTTCCCGCCATCCTGGCGGTCAACAAGGTGGACCGGGTCGAGCGAAAGGAGGACCTGCTGCCCTACCTGGAAGAGTTGGGTACGCGCGGCTCCTTCGCGGAGGTCATCCCGGTCTCGGCGCGCGCGGGCATCCAGCTCGACGTCCTGGAGCGTGAGGTCGGGTGTCGCCTTCCGGAGTCCGCCCCGCTCTTCTCGACGGACCAAGTGACGGACCGCAGCGAGCGTTTTCTCGCCGGGGAGATCATCCGTGAGAAGCTGATGCGCCGGCTGGGGCAGGAGGTCCCGTACCGTCTGACGGTCGAGATCGAGCGCTTCTCGGAAGAGGGCGTGACTACGAAGATCGACGCCGTCATCTGGGTCGAGACGCCCGGCCAGAAGGCCATCGTCATCGGGGCCGAAGGCAAGATGTTGAAGGCGGTGGGTGCGGAGGCGCGCGCGGACATCGAGCGCATGCTCGAGAAGCGGGTCTATCTTGGTCTCTGGGTGAAGGTCCGGGAGGGGTGGTCGGACGACGACCGGGCGCTGCGCCAGTTGGGGTACGACGGATAGCGTTCCCATGCGCGCACAGCTCGAGCCGGCCTACGTCCTGCACCGCAGGCCTTACCGGGAGACGAGCCTGCTGGTCGAGGCGCTGACGCGGGAACACGGCCGGATCGGCCTCGTGGCGCGCGGGGCCCAGGGGGAGCGCTCGCGCCTGAGGGGAACGCTGCAGCCCTTCGTCCCGCTGCTCCTCTCCTGGAGCGGGCAGCAGGAGTTGATGTCCCTGACCGGGGCCGAGGGCGCAGGGGGTGGAACGCTTCCGGCCCGGGCGCTTCTCTCGGGCTTCTACCTGAACGAGCTCCTGATCCGCCTGCTGCCCCGCCTCGATCCCCACCCTGCGATCTACGACGCGTACGCCGAGGCCCTGGCCGGCCTTGCACGGCGCGAGGTGGAGGAGGCGGTCCTGCGGGTCTTCGAGAAGCGGCTCCTGGGCTCTCTCGGCTACGGGCTGGTCCTCGGTGGCGCCGACTGCACCGGCAACCCCCTCGACCCCGAGGGCACGTACCGCTACCAGGTGGAGACGGGGGCCATCCCGGGCGACTCGAGCGGCGAAGGGGTGACCGTCCGGGGGGCCACCCTGTTGGCGGTGGCCGAAGAGCGGGTCAGCGATCAGCGGTCGGCGCGGGAGGCCAAGCAACTCATGCGCTACGTGCTTCGGCACTATCTGGGGGACCGCCCGCTGGAGAGCCGGTCCCTCTTTCGCAGGCCGGGCGAGGGGCAGGAGACGTGAGGGACATGGGGGGAGACGCGGTGTCGGAGAGGGACGAGATCCTGCTGGGCGTGAACGTCGACCACGTGGCGACCCTCCGTCAGACCCGGGGAACGCGCTATCCGGATCCGGTCCAGGCGGCGATCGACGCGGAGCAGGCCGGGGCCGACGGGGTCACCGTTCATCTGCGGGAGGACCGGCGGCACATCCAGGTGCGCGACCTGGAGGTCCTGCGAGAGGTCCTGCTGACCCGGATGAACCTGGAGATGGCTGTCACCGCCGACGGCCTGGCGGTGGCCGAGCGGATTCGCCCGGCCGACTGCTGCCTGGTGCCGGAGCGCCGGGAGGAGCTCACGACCGAGGGTGGGCTCGACGTCGCGGGAAATCTCGCGGCGGTGCGCGACGCCTGCCAGCGCCTGGCGGCTGCGGGGGTGCGCACGTCGCTCTTCATCGACCCGGACCCCCGTCAGGTCGAGGCGTCCCTGCAGGCCGGAGCCCCCGTCGTCGAGGTGCACACCGGGAGGTTCGCCGACGCCCGGGACCGCGCCGAGCAAGCCCGAGAGCTCGCCCGCATCGGGAGCGTGGCCGCCTTGGCGCGAACCGCTGGCCTGCAGGTGAACGCGGGGCACGGCCTGAACTACCAGAACGTCCAGGCGGTCGCCGCCATCCCCGAGGTGTGCGAACTGAACATCGGGCACGCCATCATCGCCCGGGCGCTCTTCACCGGCATCGGCGAGGCGGTGCGTGAGATGAAGCGGCTGATGCGGGAGGCCCGCCGGTGATCCTGGGCATCGGCGTGGACGTCGTGCGGGTCTCGCGGATGCAGTCGATCGTGGACCGCTTCGGCGGGCGCTTCCCACAGCGCATCCTGACGGGGGAGGAGTTGGAGGAGCTGCCGGGCAGGCGCCGCTCCGCACCGTTCCTCGCCAAGCGGTTCGCCGCCAAGGAGGCCCTGGTCAAGGCCCTCGGTACCGGTTTCCGCTTCGGCGTCGGCCCGCGCGACATCGGGGTGCGCCACGACCCGCTGGGACGGCCGTATCTCGTCTTCTCCGCCGTGGCCCAGGGGCTGCTCGATGCGCGCGGTGTCGCCGAGAGTCACCTCAGTCTCGCGGACGAGGAAGACCTGGCCGTCGCCTTCGTGACCCTCCTGAGGCAGCTCCAGGACTCCAACCCCTGAGGGGCTGCGGGACCACCGGGCGAGATGGGCCGCGGTTCCGTCGGACACCACGTACAGGGCGGGCATGGCGTGACGCCAGGCCCGCTTGCACGGCTGTTTCGCGGACGTCTGCCGGCTTCGCCGGTCTCAGGCCCCCGATTCCGAGGAGCGGTCCGGGCTCGACGATGCCCCCCCGGAGGCTGTGCCGGGTCCCTCGGAGGTAGCGCTTCGCTCCACGGGTGGGGGTGAAGGTGGCGCGGATTCGACCCGCGCGCGGGGCGCGGCCGGTTCGCCCTGGGCCTCGCTCGCCGCCGGGGCCGGTCGCTCGGCTGGACGGTGAGGGGGTGCGGCCTCTGCCTCACCACTGTCGGCGGGAGAGGCATCGGGCGTGGATGCGCCAGGAGTCGCCCCCTCGACGCGACGACGGCCACGCCCGCGGCGGCTGCCCCGGTGGGAGCGTGGGGGCCGCCCGGTCTCCGTTGGCCTTCCCGCCTCGGCGCCTTCCGCTGCCGTAGCCTCGGGGGGCGGAGCGAGCTCCACCCGTTCCTCGGTGTCGAGGCTGCGCTCGGGCACCGCAGGCGGCGCAGCCGCTGGTGCCGCTGGTGCCGCTGGTGCCGCCGCAGCCGCAGCGGAACCAGCGCCGGCCTCTGAGGCTGTCGGCCGTGGTGGCGGGGCCGTGCGTTCCCGTTCCCTTCTGGCGGGGGGCTCGCGCGTCGAGGTCCCTCCCCGCGGGGGTGTGGATTCCCGGTCCCGGGCGGGGGCGGACTCACGGGGGGGCAGGTTGTCCCGAACGGACTCCGTGCCCCGCGGGGGACGCTGACGCCCGCCGCGCCGAGCACCCCCAGTGCGTGAGCCGGGCCCTTCCTGGCGTCCCCGGCGCGGCTCCTCCGGGCGAGTCCGCGGGCGCGCCGAGGGGCGCTCTTGCTCTTCTGTCTCGCCCGGGCCCCCGGCGCCGCCGAAGACCGCGCTCCACAAGCGGCGGATGAAGCCGGGGCGCACCTCGCCCGCGGGTTCCCGGGGCGGCGGCGTGGGTGCCTGGGGAAGCACGGCCTTCACCGCCGGCTCTTCCATGCGGGCCCGCGCCGGCGAGGTCACGAACTCCGGTGTCTCCTCGGGCTGGGCCGCCAGTTGATAGCTCGGTTGGCTGTACACGCCGTGCTCGGTCTCGTCTTCCCGGACCCGCTGGATGTCGTATTGCGGGGTCTCGAGCCGCGTGTTGGGGACCAGGACGACGTGGACCTCGTGGCGCCTCTCCACGTCCTGGATGGCCGCACGCTTCTCGTTCAGGAGGTAGGTGGCGACGTCGACAGGAACCTGTGCCAGCACCCGCCCCGTCTTCTCCTTCATCGCCTCCTCCTCGAGGATGCGCAGGATGGAGAGGGCGAGCGACTCGAGGCTGCGGATCGTGCCCTGACCGTTGCAGCGTGGGCACACGATCTGGCTGGATTCCCCGAGCGAGGACCGCAGGCGCTGGCGCGACATCTCCAGCAGCCCGAAACGGGAGATGCGCCCGATCTGGACGCGGGCCCGGTCCATCGTCAGGGCGTCCTTCAGACGGTTCTCCACCTCCCGCTGGTTGCGCGCGGGGGTCATGTCGATGAAGTCGATCACGATGAGGCCGCCCAGGTCGCGCAGGCGCAATTGGCGGGCGACCTCGTCGGCGGCCTCGAGGTTGGTCTGCAGGGCCGTCTCCTCGATGTCCGCGCCCTTGGTCGCACGGGCCGAGTTGATGTCGACCGACACGAGGGCCTCGGTGTGGTCGAATACCACGGCGCCCCCGGAGGGCAGGCGCACCTCGCGCCGGTAGGCTGATTCGATCTGGCTCTCGATCTGGTAGCGCGTGAACAGCGGAACGGGGTCCTGGTAGAGCTTGACCTTGCGCACGTTGTCCGGCATCACGTGCCGGATGAAGTCGAGGGCGTTCTCGTAGACCCCGGGGTCATCGACCAGGATCTCGTTGATGTCCTGCCGGTAATAGTCCCGGATCGCGCGGATGATGATGTTGCTCTCCTGGTGCACGAGGAACGGCGCTGGGCGTGCGTCGCTCGCCTCTTCGATGGCGCGCCAGAGGTGCAACAGGTAGTCGAGGTCCCACTGCAGCTCCTCGTTGCTGCGGCCCACGCCGGCGGTGCGCACGATGAGCCCCATCCCGGTGGGAACGTCGAGGTTGCTCAGCAGCTCCCGTAACTCGTCCCTCTCTTCTCCCTCGATACGCCGGGAGACCCCGCCGGCCCTCGGGTTGTTTGGCATGAGGACCAGGTAGCGCCCGGCGAGGCTGACGAAGGTGGTGAGTGCCGCTCCCTTGTTGCCCCGTTCCTCCTTGTCCACCTGGACCAGAAGCTCCTGCCCCTCCTCGAGGAGCTCGCTCAGCTTCATCCGGCCCGTGTCGGCGCCCTCCTTCTCGAGGAAGTAGCTGCGGGCGATCTCCTTCACGGGCAGGAATCCGTGCCGGGACGCCCCGTACTCGACGAAGGCCGCCTCCAGGCTCGGCTCGAGGCGGGTGATCCGTCCCTTGTAGATGTTGGCCTTCTTCTTCTCACGGGAAGGCACCTCGATGTCCAGGTCGTACAGGCGTTGACCGTCGACCAGGGCCACGCGCAGCTCTTCGGGCTGCGTGGCATTGATGAGCATGCGTTTCATGAAACCGTTTACCCTCGGTCGGGTGCTCGACAAGCATCCAACCGGCAAGAGGACTCCGCGTCACCCGGCGCACGGCCTGGCACGAGGGAGGGCATGTCCGGGGGAGACGGGCGCGCGGGGCGGATGCCGGCTGCGGATGGCGCGCGAGCAGATTGCAGCCGGGATTTGATCGTTCTTACCCTGACCCGGTATGCCACCACGCTCACGGGGCGCATCGGGCGACATCGGAATCCTGTGCGAGTCCTCGGGGTCACGGGAAGCTACGGCGCCGACCGCGGCGTCGCCCAGTTCCCCCGCCGGCCAGGAAATCCCTGGCAATTCCAGACTATAGCAACGTTGGGGGTGGCCGGCAAACTACGTATCATTGGCGAATGGAGACGCAAGAGCAGTCGCAGCCCGAAGGGGCCTACCGGTTGGTGGTGGAGGTCGACGCGGGAGGGCAGCGGGTCGACAACTTCCTTCGCGCCCGGCTGAAGGGCGTTCCGAAGAGCCTCATCTACCGAATCCTGCGGACCGGGGAGGTGCGCGTCAATCGCGGCCGGGTCCGGCCGGACCATCGGCTGGAGGCCGGTGACGTCGTCCGCGTCCCGCCGCTGCGCCGCGGTCAGGAGACGGGCAAGACGCCACCCGACGGGCGTGCGACCCGCCTGCTGCGCGAGAGGGTCCTGTTCGAGGACCGGTCGCTCCTGGTCCTGGACAAGCCCGCAGGACTCGCCGTGCACGGCGGCAGCGGCCTGTCCTTCGGGGTGATCGAGGCCCTGCGGGCCTTGCGTCCCGAGGCCCCCTTTCTCGAACTGGTTCACCGGCTCGACCGGGAGACCTCCGGGTGTCTCATGGTGGCGAAGCGGCGGCCAACCCTGAGGGCCCTGCACGCGCTCCTGCGCTCGGGGGAGGTGACGAAGACCTACACGGCCCTCCTGGTCGGCAGGCTCGAGGGTCCCCGCGAGGTGCAGGCCCCCCTGCGCAAGAACGTGCTGCAGTCGGGCGAGCGGGTCGTGCGCACGAGCGAGGAGGGAAAGGCGGCCTTCACGCGGCTCGAGCCCATCGCCCACGGACCGGAGGTCACCCTGGTCCGGGCCACGCCGCTCACGGGACGCACGCACCAGATCCGGGTCCACGCGGCCGAGACGGGCCACCCGGTGGCGGGAGACCTGAAGTACGGGGACCCGGACCGCAATCGCGCGCTCCGGGCGAAAGGGCTGCGTCGGCTCTTCCTCCACGCCCACTCCCTGCGCTTCCGGCACCCCGACAGCGGGGAGCCCGTCGAGGTCACGGCCCCGCTACCCGAGGAGCTGCGTGGGGTCCTGAAGGCCCTCGGGGTATCGCAGTGAAGACCTTCCGGCTCCTCGTCTTCGACTGGGACGGCACCCTCATGGACTCCGAGGACCGCATCGTCGGCTCGGCGAAGGGGGCCATGACCGACCTGGGGCTCGAGCCCCGCAGCGACGAGGCCATCCGCGACATCATCGGCCTCGGTCTGCGCGAGGCGATGCAGGTGCTGTATCCGGAACTGCACCCGGAGACACACACCGCGCTGGTCGAGCGCTACCGGGTCCGCTTCCTGGCCGAGGGGGGGATCCCCATGCCCCTGTTCCCGGGTGCCCACGAGACCCTGACCGCCCTGCGCCGGGAGGGGTACCTGCTCGCCGTGGCCACGGGTAAGGGTCGCCGCGGCCTGGACCACGTGCTCGCCGAGTCCGGTCTCGCTCCGCTGTTCGCAGCCACGCGTTGCGCCGACGAGACGCGATCGAAACCCCACCCGCAGATGCTGCTCGAGCTGATGGCCACGCTGGGCACGGGGCCGGACGAGACACTCATGATCGGCGACAGCGAATACGACCTGCAGATGGCGCTCGAGGCGGGCGTTCCGTCGCTCGGGGTGAGCTACGGGGTGAAGGACTGCGAGCGTTTGCTAGACTACCGCCCGCTCGCGTGCCTCGATGCGATCGACGAACTGCCGGCATGGCTCGATGCCTGGCGCCTGAACGGGGGAGAGCGATGACCGATGCGGCGGATACGGAGAAGGGGGGCGGGGAGCGGCGCTCTCCGGGCTGGGAGCGGGACCTCCTGGAACGACTGGCATTCGCTTCCCTCCAGGAGCAGCGCCGCGCAAGGCGCTGGGGGATCTTCTTCAAGTTCCTGGTCGTCGCCTACGTGGTGGCCCTCGCATGGGTGTACTGGCCCAGTGATCTCGAGGCGCTCGGCACTACGAAGCACACGGCCCTCGTCGACGTCGAAGGGGTGATCGCCGAGCACGCCCGCGGCGGCGCCAGCATCGTCAATCGCAGCCTGAAGGCCGCGTTCGAGGACCGGAACGCCAAGGGCGTCATCCTTCGCATCAACAGCCCGGGCGGCAGCCCCGTGCAGGCAGAGGCCATCTATCAGGAGGTCCGGCGCCTGAAGGAGAAACACCCGGACCTCCCCGTCTACGCCGTGATCACGGACATCTGTGCCTCGGGCGGCTACTACGTCGCGGCCGCCGCCGATCGCATCTACGCCGACCCGTCGAGCATCGTGGGCTCGATTGGCGTCAGGATGGACGGATTCGGCTTCGTCCGGGCCATGGAGAAGGTCGGCGTCGAGCGCCGCCTGCTGACCTCCGGAGAGCACAAGGCCCTGTTCGACCCGTTCTCACCCGCAAACCCCGTCGAGACCCAGCATCTCGAGAAGATGCTGGAGGAAATCCACGAGCGCTTCATCGCCCGCGTCCGCGAGGGGCGGGGCTCGCGGCTCGTCGAGGACGACCAGTTGTTCAGTGGCCTCATCTGGACCGGGGCACGGGGCAAGGACCTGGGGCTGGTCGACGAGCTGGCCAGTACCGAGCACGTGGCGCGCGAGGTGATCGGGGCCGAGAAGATCGTCAACCACACCGCCAAGCCCGATTACCTGGAACGGCTGGTGGACCGCTTCGGCGTCGCCCTGGGCGAAGGGTTCTCGGCAGTGCTCGGAGCGACCCCCGGGGTGCGCTGACGGGAAGGGGGCCTCGACAGAGGGTGGAGCGTTCCGCCAGGAACCGTGGGAGCACCGCGCACCCGCGCGCGGCGCGGGTCAATCCAGGGTGAGCACGTCCACTCCGGCCTCGGCCAGCATCGCCGTGAGTCGGATGAGGGGCAGCCCGACCAGTGCGGTCGGGTCCTCACCCTCGATGCGTTCGAAGAGCGCGATCCCCAGACCCTCGGATTTGAAGCTGCCCGCCGCGTCGTAGGGCCGTTCCCGCTCCAGGTAGCGCTCGATCTGGGCAGCGCCGAGCACCCGGAACACGACCCTGGAGGGCACCAGGTCCACGCTCGCCGTCCCCGAGGCGGCGTCCAGCAGGCAGAGGCCCGTGAGGAATACCACCGGTCTGCCCGAGGCCCGCGTCAGTTGCGCCACGGCGGCCTCGTGCGTCCCGGGCTTTCCCAGCCGCTCCCCGTCCAGCACCGCCACCTGGTCGGACCCGACGATGAGGGCGTCCGGAAAGGCCGCGGCCACCGCCCGCGCCTTCGACTCGGCAAGCCGGCGCACGAGGGCCGCAGGGTGCTCCCCGGTGATGGGCGACTCTTCGACTCGGGGGGCGGCCGCCTCGAAACGCAGGCCCAGGCGGTCCATGAGCTCACGCCGGTAGGGCGAGGTCGAGGCGAGCACGATCCTGCGCATGAGCAATCCCCGGAGCGACGGGTAGGGGCCGGGCTCAGGCCGCGGGCTGGATCTCGATCAGCGCCTCGTCCGGGTTGACGCTGTCGCCCTTGACCACGTGCACCGCTGCCACGGATCCAGCGATGGGTGCCTGCAGCTCGGTCTCCATCTTCATGGCCTCCGTGACGATCACCGGGTCACCCGCCCGGACCGCGTCACCGACCCGCACGAGCACCTCCACGATCGTGGCCGGCATGGAGGTCGTGACATCCCCCTGCTTGCTGGCACGGGGGCGCTTGCTTCCGCGATGGGCGGCCGCCACGCCTGCGCTGGGCTCGGCGGAGACCTCCTGCAGGGACTCCATCATGACCTCTTCGGGCATGCCGTCGACGGTCAGATAGAACGGGCGCTTCTCCTGGGTGCGATGCCCCGTGCCACGGATCTGGATGTGATAGGTCTCCCCGTGGACCGTGACGTTGAACTCGGTGGGGATCGTTCCCTGGGGCCGCTGGCCGGGCCTGACTGGCTCGAGCGGCTCAGGGACCAGACGACCGGCGCGGCGCGCATCCAGGTACTCGCGGGCCAGGTCCGGGAACATCGCGAAGGTGAGGACGTCCCCCTCGCTCTGGGCGAGGTCCCCGACCTGGGTGCGCAGGCGCTCCATCTCCGGCTCGATCAGGTCGGCCGGGCGGCAGTCGATGACCGACCGGCCCCCGATCGCCAGCTTGCGCACGACCTCGTTGACCGGCCCCGGCGCGCGGCCGTAACGCCCCTCCAGGTAGAGCTTCGTCTCGTTGGTGACGATCTTGTACCGCTCGCCGTTCAGCACGTTGATGACCGCCTGGGTCCCCACGATCTGGGAGGTCGGGGTCACGAGGGGCGGGTAGCCGAGGTCGGCGCGCACCCGGGGGATCTCCTCGAGCACCGCATTGATCTTCTGCAGCGCCCCCTGGTCCCGGAGTTGTTGAACCAGATTCGAGGTCATTCCCCCAGGGACTTGATTTACCTGCACTCTCGTGTCAAGTCCAGTGAACTCGCTCTCGAAGTGCTGGTACTTCCTGCGGGACTCGTAGAAGTAGAAGCCGATCTCCTGCAGGAGCGCGAGGTCGAGCCCCGTGTCCCACTCCGTGTCACGCAATGCCGCAACCATGCTCTCGGTGGCGGGGTGGCTCGTGCCCCCGGACAGGGACGAGATCGCGGTGTCGATGTGCCGGCAACCCGCCTCGATCGCCTTGAACTGGCACATCTCCGCCAGGCCGGCCGTCGCGTGGGAGTGCACCTGGATAGGGACCCCGACCGAGCGCACCAGCGCCCGCACCAGGGTCTCGCTGGAACGCGGCGTGAGCAGGCCCGCCATGTCCTTGATGGCGATGCTCTGGCACCCCATCTCCTCGAGCTCGCGGGCCATCTCGACGAACTGCTCGATGCTGTGGACGGGACTCGTCGTGTAGGCGATCGCCCCCTGCGCGTGCTTTCCGGTGGCCCGCACCGCCTCGACCGCCGTGCGCAGGTTCCGGGTGTCGTTCAGGGCGTCGAAGATGCGGAAGACGTCGATCCCGTTCTCGGCCGCCCGGGCTACGAAAGCACGCACCACGTCGTCGGAGTAGTGCCGGTAGCCCACCAGGTTCTGCCCCCGCAGGAGCATCTGCAGGCGGGTGTTGGGCAGCGCCCGGCGCAGCTGCTTCAGCCGGTCCCAGGGGTCTTCCTTCAGGAACCGGATGCAGGAATCGAAGGTGGCCCCACCCCAGACCTCGAGAGACCAGAAACCGACCCGGTCGAGCTTGGGGCAGACGGGCAGCATGTCGGCCGTGCGCATCCGGGTCGCGAGGAGGGACTGGTGCGCATCGCGCAGGCTGGTATCGGTGATGTACACGCGGGACATGGCGCAGTCCTCTCTCAGTACCCGAGGTGAGCGGCGATGGCGGCCGCGAAGGCCGCCGCCATTTCCTGGGCCGGCCTCTGAACGGAGTAGTCGAGCAGCTCCGGGTGATTCTCGATGAAGCTGGTGTCGAAACGGCCTGCGCGGAACTCGGGCACCTGCAAGATGCGCTGGTGGAACGGGATGGTGGTCTTGACCCCCCCGAGCCCGAGGTCCTTCAGCGCCCGGCCCGAGCGGTCCAGGACCTCCTCCCAGGACAGCGCCCACACCGAGAGCTTCACGCAGAGCGAATCGTAATAGGGCGGGATCTCGTAGCCCGTGTAAATGCCCCCATCGGTGCGCACCCCGGGTCCGCCCGGTGCGTAGTAACGCGTGATGCAACCAAAGCTCGGGAGGAAGTCGTTCTTCGGGTCCTCCGCGTTGATGCGGAACTGCACGGAGTATCCCCGCCGCGTGATCTCCTCCTGCCGGAAGGGCAGGGGCTCGTCGTTGGCGATGCGGATCTGCGCCTTCACGATGTCGATGCCGGTGATCTGCTCGGTCACGGTGTGCTCGACCTGCAGCCGGGTGTTCATCTCCATGAAGTAGACCTGGCCGTCCTGGTCCAGGAGGAATTCCACGGTGCCGGCGTTCGTGTAGCCGACGGCCGCAGCCGCCCGTACCGCATACACCCCGAGCCGCTGACGAACGTCGTCGGCCAACTGGGGCGAGGGGGCGATTTCGAGCAGTTTCTGGTGGCGGCGCTGGATCGAGCAGTCGCGCTCGAAGAGATGGACGATGTGCCCGAAGTGGTCCGCCAGGATCTGAACCTCGATGTGGCGAGGGTTGATGATGGCCTTCTCGAGGAAGACCTCAGCCGCGCCGAACGCCTTGCGGGCCTCCGAGACCACCCGGTCGAAGTGCCGCCGAAGGTCCTCCGGCGTGTTGCAGCGGCGGATGCCGCGCCCGCCACCGCCCGAGGTCGCCTTCAGCATCACCGGGTAGCCCACCTCTTCGGCCACCCCGAGGGCGTCCTCGAGCGAATCCAGGTTGCGGTCGCTGCCCGGAATCACCGGGACACCGGCGGCACGCATGCTCCGACGGGCCTCGGTCTTGTCACCCATCCGGCGGATGACGTCCGGCGTGGGGCCGATGAACCGCACCCCGCGGGCCTCGCAGGCCTCCGCAAGCAGGGGATTCTCCGAGAGGAACCCGTAGCCAGGGTGAAGGGCGTCGCAACCCGCCGCGACGGCGAGGTTGACGAGTCGGTGTACGTTCAAGTACCCCGCGACGGACTCGGGGCCGATGTTGTAGGCCTCGTCGGCCTTTTTGACGTGGAGGGCGTGGCGGTCAGCGTCGGTGTACACCGCGACGGGCTTGATGCCCATCTCGTTGCAGGCCCGCACCACTCTTACCGCGATCTCCCCGCGGTTGGCGATCAGGATCTTGCCGAACATCGAAGCCCTTTCGTGGGTGACTGGCTGGAGCAGGCGGGCCGGAGGGGATGCCCCGGCGCCGCGCACGCGCGAACCCTCGCAGCCGGGGCTGGCGGGCAAAGCGGTTTATCGTAGCACCGGATGCCGGCCGTCTGCGAGGTGGCCCCGGGCTGACCGCTCAGATCGGGTGGTCGATACGGACGTCCACCGTGGGGGATGCGGCAGGGGATACCGCCTCGCTCTGCCCCTCCAGGTCCCCGGTCTGGGGTATCGCATTCCCCGAACGGGAGACCCGCGCCCCCACGACGACCTGCGGGATCGCGGAGAGCTTTGCGCCCCCGCTCATCACCGCCCGGTCGTCCAGGGTAACCGTCAGGGGCAACTCGGCCGCCGTGTGCCGCACGATGGCGAGCGGCATGCGCGCACCTTCCGCCGGGCGTGCGTACACGAACACCGCATCCCCCGCGGCGACGCGGTCCTGGAGCTCGGGCGCCAGGGTGACCCGCACGGTCACCGCGGCCGGGGCGAGCACGGCCACAGCCGGGGTCGTCTGTGCCTCAGGAACCGAGGGGGCGGGCGCGGCCTCGGAGGAGGTCTCCGGTGGGGCGACCTGCTTGCGGGCCTCGACGAGATACTGCGCGACCGTGGCCTTCTCCTCTGCGCTCGTGACGACCTGCTCGAGGGTCTCCCAGTAGCCTATGGCCTCGGCGTACTGCTGACGCTGCGAGGCGGCCAGCCCCGAGAGCCAGAGCGCGGTGGGGGCCCGGGAGTCGATGGCCAAGACCTCGTGCAGGATCTCCTCCGGCTTCCCGCTCAGGTCGCCGTCGTTCGCGAGGGCCGTCGCCTCGGCCAGGCGCGTCAGCACCTCGGCGTCCCGGGGCGCGAGGCGGGCGGCCGCCCCGAAGGCCTCCCGCGCCTCGGCGAAACGCTCGAGGGCGTTGTAAGAGCGGCCGAGCATCACCCAGCCCTGCAGGTTGTTCGGGTCCTCCTGCAGCTTGCGAATGAGACCGGCGATCAGGTCGGTCATGGAATGCTCGCCGGGCACACCCCGGGCGCCTGCGGCGCTCTGGGGGGCCTCGAGCGTGCCCTGGAGTGCCGCCGGCGTCCCGAGCTCCGCGTAGAGCCAGATGGCGCTCGCGGGAATCGCGAGGGCCACCAGGACGGCAGCCCAGCGGGGCGCCTGGCGCGTGGCGCGCGTGCCGCTGCGGACCTCGCTGTCCCGGAGAAGGTCCCGCTCGATCTCGAGGCGTGCCTCCTGGGCCTGGTCGCGGCCGAGCTCGCCATCCGATTCCTGCTGCTCGAGCTCGGCGACCCGGTCCCGGTGCACCGCGAGGTTCAGCCGGTCCCGGTGGGCCTCCACCGCCCTCGCACGGCCGAGCAACGGTGGCAGGACGAGGGCCAGGGCCACCACCAGCATCGCGGCGGCGCTCAAGAGGAAAACTGTCATGGGTCCACCGCCTTCCCGGCGAGCAGCTCCCGGGCCTTCTTCTCCTCATCCGCGGACAGGGCCGCCCCCTGGGTGCGCCCGGCCCTGCGGCGCACGTGGAGGAGGGCCAGCACGGCGCCCAGTGTCACCAGCACCGCGGGCCCGAACCAGAGCAGGGCGGTCGTGACCGTCACGGGTGGCCGGTAGAGCACGAAGTCCCCGTAGCGGCCGACCATGAACTCCACGATCTCGTCGTCGCTGCGGCCCGCCTGGATCATCTCGTAGGTCTGGTCCCGAAGGTCCCTGGCGAGCTCCGCGTCGGATTCCGCCAGGTTCTGATTCTGGCAGACGAGGCAGCGCAGCTCGGCGATGAGCGCGCGGTACCTCGCCTCCTGCTCGGGGCGATCGAAGGCTCGCGGCTCCACCCCGGCCGCGCCGGCGGCCAGGGCGAAGGAGAGCAGCAACAGTGCGGGGAGGATTCTCTTCACGGTTCAATCCGCCGTCTGGAGCCTTTGAATGAGCGGTTGGAGCGTCTTCTCCCAGTTCTCGGGAGTCACCGGGCCGGTGAGCTTGTGCCGAATGACGCCCTTGCGGTCGATGACAAAGGTCTCCGGCACGCCGTAGACACCCCACTCGATCCCGACGCGCCCGTCCTCGTCGAAGGCACTTGCGACATAGGGGTCGCCGAACGTCGTGAGCCAGCGACGGGCATCCTGCCGGGTATCCTTGTAGTTCAACCCGTAGACGGGGACGCTGCCCTTGCGCGCCAGTTCCACCAGGAGGGGGTGCTCCTGCCGGCAGGAGACGCACCAACTGGCCCAAACGTTGAGCAGGGTGACCTTGCCGGAAAAGTCTTCGGTGCCCACCGATTTCGCCGGGTCGGCGACCGTGGGCAGACGGAACACGGGAGCGGGCTTGCCGATGAGCGGAGAGGGGACCTCCCGAGGATTCAGGGTCAGCCCGACACCCAGAAAGACCAGGAGGACCAGGAACAGCCCGAGTGCGACGTAACGTCCCATCAGTGTTTCCCCGCGAGGGCGAGCCTGGACGATCCCCTGGCGCCCGGCTGCCGCGCAGCCTCGGCCAGGAGGCGGTAGCGCCGGTCGGTGGCAGCGAGGAGGCCGCCCAGCCCCATCAGCACCGAGCCCCACCAGATCCACTGGATGAATGGCTTGTTGTAGACCCGCAAGCTCCACGATTCACCCTGGGCCGCCTCGCCGAGGGCTACGTAGATATCTCGCGTGAGACGCGAACGGATGGCCGCCTCGGTCATCGAATGGGACTGGGAGGCGTACTGGCGCTTCTCCGGGTGCAGGGTCGTCACCTCCCGGCCGTCCCGGGTGACCCGCACGGTGCCCTGGGTCGCGAGGTAATTCGGTCCGGGCAGGCGGGTGACCCCCTCGAAACGGAAGTCGTAATCCCCGACCTTGACGCTGTCGCCGACGCCCATGTTCACGTCCCGTTCCTTGCTGTACGTGGAGCTGACGGCGATCCCGAGCGTCAGCACCGCGACCCCCACGTGCGCGACGACCATCCCCAGATAGGCACGGGGAAGGGCGAACAGGCCGGACAACCCCCCGTGCCTGCGAAGCCTTCGGGCAAGGGCCGCTCCCGCCGTCAGGAGGACCCAGAGGGCGAGCACGGTGGAGAGGATGACGCCGACCACGGTCCCCCCGCCCAACAGCACGACCAGCGCCGTGCCGAGCGCCACGGCCGCCGCGGCCGTGGGCCAGAGGGCGCGGGCGAGAGCGGAAGTGCTGTCCTCTTTCCACCGCACCAGCGGACCGAGCCCGAGGAGCAGCACGAGCGGCAGGGCCAGAGGGACGAACACGCTGTTGAAGTACGGTGGCCCCACGGAGATCTTGCCGAGTCCCAGGGCATCCATGAACAGCGGGTACAGGGTGCCCAGCAGGATGCTGGCCGAGGCCGCGACGAGGACGACGTTGTTCAGGAGCAGCAACGTCTCGCGGGACATCAGCTCGAAGCTCCCCCCGCCGGCGACGGCCGGTGCCCGCCAGGCGTACAGGAGTAGCGAGCCACCGACCACGGCCGCCAGGAAGATGAGGATGAACACCCCCCGGGCGGGATCGCTGGCGAACGCGTGGACCGAGACCAGCACGCCCGAGCGCACGAGAAAGGTGCCCAGCAGGCTCAGCGAGAAGGCGAAGATGGCGAGGAGCACCGTCCAGGCCTTGAACGCCCCGCGCTTCTCGGTGACCGCGAGGGAGTGCAGCAGCCCGGTGGCGACGAGCCATGGCATCAGGGATGCGTTCTCGACAGGGTCCCAGAACCACCACCCGCCCCAGCCAAGCTCGTAATAGGACCACCAGCTGCCGAGCGCAATCCCGAGGGTCAGGAAGACCCAGGCCACCAGGGTCCAGGGGCGTGACCAGCGCACCCATGCAGCGTCCACCCGCCCCTCCATCAGCGCGGCCACCGCGAAGGCGAAGGGCACGACCAGCCCGACGTAGCCCATGTAGAGCATCGGCGGGTGCAGCGCGAGGCCCGGGTCCTGGAGCAGGGGGTTCAGCTCCCGGCCCTGCGTCGGGACGGGGACCAGGCGGTCGAAGGGGTTCGACGTGAGGAGCATGAAGAGCAGGAAGCCGATGCTCACCAGGCCGCACGTGGCGACGACCCGGGCCACGAGCTCGTCCGGCAGTCCCCGGCGGAACGTGCTGACCCCCACGGACCACAGGGCGAGCAGGAGCGCCCAGAGCAGGAGTGACCCCTCGTGCGCGCCCCAGACCGCTGAGACGCGATAGACCAGGGGCTGGTCGGTGTTGGAGTTGTGGGCCACGTAGGCCACGGAGAAGTCGCTGACGATGAACGAGTAGGTGAGGGTGCCGAAGGCCACGAGCAGGAGCAGGAGCTGCGCCCGCGCCGCGGGCACGGCAGTCGCCACCCACCCCGGGATGCCGCGGGCGGTCCCGATCAGCGGCAGAACGCCCTGCACTGCGGCGACCCCAAGCGCGAGAATCAGCGCGAAGTGACCGATTTCCGGGATCACGGCAGGCGGCCCGTGCGGCCCGTCACGGCAGCGGGTCCCGCGCCAGCGGTCTTCAGCGCGTCGGCCACCTCCGGGGGCATGTAGTTCTCGTCGTGCTTGGCGAGGACCTCGTCGGCGGCGAACCGGCCGTCCGGTCCGAGCTTGCCGAGGGCTACGGTCCCCTGCCCCTCGCGGAACAGGTCGGGAAGGATCCCGGAGTAGGTCACCGGGACCCGGTGGGCCGTGTCGGTGATCGCGAAGTCGACCGTCAGCCCGTCACCGTGACGCTTCAGGCTGCCAGTCTCCACGAGCCCGCCCAGGCGGAACGTGTGGCCGATGGGTGCCTCCCCCGCGCTGACCTGGGTGGGGCTGAAGAAATAGAGCATGTTCTGGCGAAAGGCCGTGAACGCGAGGGCTGCCGCGGCGCCGACGCCGAGCAGGATCGCGCCGACCAGGGCCACGCGCTTCTTTGTCGATTTCATACGGTCCTCCTGGCACGCCGGGCGCGCCGCTGCAGGTCCCGGCGGACCCGGCGCTGGCACGCAACGGCGGCGATCAGATTGCCGGCGAGCACGGCGAATGCCACCCCGTAGGCAGTCCACACGTAGAACGCGTACCCGCCCATGTGCAGGAACGACGCGATGCCCGTCATGACCGCGTGACCTCCTCGGCCCACGGACTCTCGCGCTCCCGCGACAGCAGGTCGCAACGGGCGCGCATTAAGACCGTGGTCGCATAGAAAAGTTTGAACCCGAGCGCCATGACCAGCAGGGGGATGAGCATGCTCAGGTGGATCGAGGGCGAATCGAGCTTCGTCACCGTAGATCCCTGGTGCAGCGTGTTCCACCACATCACGGAGTAGTGGATGATGGGGATGTTCACGACCCCGACGAGCGAGAGCACCGCCGCGGCACGCCCCGCATTGCGCCGGTCCTCGATGGCCGAGCGCAGGGCGATGATCCCGAGATAGAGGAAGAGCAGGACGAGCTCCGAGGTGAGCCTCGCGTCCCACACCCACCAGGCGCCCCACATGGGCTTGCCCCAGACGGCGCCGGTCACCAGGGCGAGGAAGGTGAAGGAGGCCCCGATGGGGGCGCTGGCGCCCGCGAGCACGTCCGCGACCTTGTGGTTCCAGACGAGGAAGACCGCGCCGGCGATGGCCATGACCACGTAGATGAACATGGACATCCAGGCGCTCGGGACGTGCACGAAGATGATCCGGAAGGCATCCCCCTGCTGGTAGTCGGCGGGGGAGAAGCCCAGCCCGCCCACGAGGCCCGCGGCGATCAGGAGCGCCGTGAGCACCGCGAGCCAGGGAACGAGCCGGCCCGCGAGGCGGTAGAAGTGGGGGGGCGAGGCAATCCGCTGAAGCCAAGTCCACATGGATTTTCTAGCTCAGGCTGATCCGCAGGGCGGCGGCGGTGGCGACGGGGGCCAGCGTGATCGAGAGGATCAGCAGTGCCCCGATGAAGAGCAGTTGCCCGCTCACGGGCAAGCCCGCCCCCGCCGCACCGACCGCGTTGGCGGCGAAGATGAGCAGGGGAACGTAGAGCGGGAGGACCAGCAGCGACAGCAGCGCGCCGCCGCGGCGCAGCCCCACCGTCAGGGCGACTCCGATCGCCCCGACCAGGCTCAATACCGGCGTCCCGAGCGCCAGGGTCAGGAACAGGGTGCCCATGGCACGCGCCGGCAGGGCGAGCAATACGCCCAGCAGGGGCCCGAGCACCAGCAGGGGCAACCCCGTCACCAGCCAGTGGGCCAGGATCTTCGCGAGCACCAGGATGGAGAGAGGGTGCGGGCTGAGGACGATCTGCTCGAGCGCCCCGTCGTCGTAGTCCGACCGGAACACCCCGTCAAGGGAGAGCATCGTCGCGAGGAGCGCCGCGACCCAGATGAGGCCCGGGGCCAGCAGGCGCAGCGTCTGGCTCTCCGGGGTGATCCCCAGCGGGAACAAGGAAACCACGATCACGAAGAAGAGGAGCGGGTTCGCCAGCTCGCCCCGGTGACGGAGGGCGAGCGTCAGGTCACGGCGCAACAACACCCAGAACGCGTCGGCGAGCGACGGTGCCGCCGCTTCGGCGGACCTCTCGTGGGCAGGGTCTTCCTGAGGCAGTGCGGCCATCACGCAGAGAGGTGAACGCTGTCGACCCGACAGTCCGGCAGCCTGACCGGGTGGTGCGAGGTCAGCACGACCATGCCGCCTTCGTGCGTGTGCTCGGAGATCAACGTCTCGATGTCGGCGACACCCCGGCGGTCGATCGCCGTGAAGGGTTCGTCCAGGATCCAGAGCCGCGCGCGGGTGACGATCAGCCTCGCGAGGGCGACCCGCCGGCACTGCCCCGCGGAGAGGGTCCGTGCGGGAACGTCTTCGAAGCCGAGCAGGCCCAGACGCTCGAGGGCCTGGTCCAGGCCGACGTCCTCCTGCGGACGCTTCAACGCCCGCGCGATGCGCAGGTTCTCGATGGGCGTCAGCTCGAGCTTCACACCCGGCGCGTGCCCGAGGTAGGCGAGATCGAGCAGGAAATCGGAGCGCACGCGGGCGATCGGCTCGCCGTCCCAGAGAACCTGTCCCTCGGCGGGCAGGCTGAGGCCGCACAGGATCCGCAACAGGCTCGTCTTGCCACTGCCGTTGCGGCCGTCCACCTGCAGGACGTCTCCGGGTCCGACGGACAGGCTGAGGTCGCGGAAGAGCACCCGACCGTCGCGCACGCAGGTGAGGCCGACGGCGGACAAGCGAGGCGCGCCAGCGGGTAGGCCCTCGAGCCTCACGGCGCCCGGAGAGTCGTGGTGCGTGGAGTCGACGGGAAAGGCGCCCTGGAGCATGGCGCCGAAGTATGAAGGCTTTCACAGGTCAAGCCAAGGGTGTCGCCACGCAATCCCCGGGGCACCTGCGAACCCGGTCAGGACCCTGTGCCCGGGCTTCCGGGAGTCCCGTTCCTCTTTGACACCCGAGGCCTGGAACCCTACTATTCGCCGCTTATGTCGGGGGGGTTGCCGGCCTTCATCGAACCCGTACGGCTCGCCGAGCTCGGGCGCTCGCTCGCGGGGCGTTTGCCGCTCGAGCGCATGCACCGGCTCGGGGAGTTGCTGGCTGACCGCCGGGGCGAGGTCGAGGTCCGCCTGGAGTTTCGCCAGGAGGGCCGCGGGCGGGTCGTCGTTCGCGGGAGGATCGGGGCGCTCCTGCGGCTCACCTGTCAGCGCTGCCTCGAGCCGTTCGATTTCGCCGTCGACGTGCCGGTCCACCTGGTAGTCGTGGGCAGCGACGCGCAGGCACAGCGGCTGGCCGAGGAAGAGGACCCTCTGCTCGTCGGGGAGGATCAGGCGCTCTCGCTGGCAGAGATGGTGGAGGACGAGTTGCTGCTGGCGCTGCCCCAGGTGCCCGCCCATCCGCCGCCGGGCTGCGGGGGGGCTGCTCGGCCGGAGGCCGGGTCGGAGCGGGAACCGAGCCCGTTCGCCTCCCTGCGGACGCCGGGCGGCGGCGATACGTAGGGGAGTGGCCGAGCGCGGGCTGCGTTCGAGTGAAGAGCGCGTCCGCACGGAGTCACCCAGACAGAGTCATCGAGAGATAGAGACGTTCAATTCGAGGAGAACCGTATGGCCGTTCAGCAGAATCGCAAGACCCCGTCCAAGCGCGGCATGCGCCGCTCCCACGACGGCCTGTCCAACCCTCCGCTGTCGGTCGACCAGACCACCGGCGAGGTGCATCGCCGGCACCACGTGGGCGCCGACGGCTTCTATCGCGGGAGAAAGGTCCTTCCGGAGACGGAAGCCGAGACGGAAGAGTAGCGCTTGAGCGTCACGATCGCGGTCGACGCGATGGGCGGGGACCACGGTGCCACCGTGGTGGTGCCCGCCGCTCTGGGCGTCCTCGGGGGCACCGACGACCTCCACCTGGTGCTGGTCGGGGACCAGGCCGTCATCGGGAGCGAGATCGACCGGCTGGGTCAGCGGGCCGACCATCGGGAGCGCCTGCGGATCCACCACGCCTCGCAGCGGGTGGAGATGGACGAGCCGCCGGCGGTGGCCCTGCGCAACAAAAAAGACTCGTCCATGCGCGTGGCCATCGACCTGGTCAAGCGGGGCGACGCGGACGCCTGCGTGAGCGCCGGGAACACCGGGGCGCTGATGGCGACCGCGCGTTTCGTGCTGAAGACGCTGCCCGGGATCGACCGCCCGGCGATCTCCACCGCGCTGCCCACGATAAAGGGGCACACCCACGTCCTCGACCTCGGCGCGAACGTGGACTCGACCCCGGGGCAGCTGCTCGAGTTCGCCGTCATGGGGTCCGTGCTCGTGAGCGCGGTGGACAACCTGCCCAGTCCGCGGGTCGGTCTGCTCAACATCGGCGAGGAGCCCATCAAGGGCAACGAGCGGGTCAAGGAGACCGCCCAGCTCCTGGCCCAGAGTGACCTGAACTACGTGGGGTTCGTCGAGGGCGACGACATCTACGCGGGGACGGTCGACGTGGTCGTGTGCGACGGCTTCGTCGGGAACGTCGCGCTCAAGACCAGCGAGGGCGTGGCGCGGATGATCTCCCACTTCCTGCGCCAGGAGTTCACCCGCAACGCGCTCACACGCTTCGCCGGGCTGGTGGCACTGCCCGTGCTGCGCCGGCTTCGCGCCCGCATCGACCCCCGGCGCTACAACGGGGCGAGCCTGCTCGGTCTGCGCGGAACCGTGGTGAAGAGCCACGGCGGCGCCGACCGGCTCGCCTTCGCGCACGCGCTGAGAGAGGCGGCCCGGGAAGTGGAGAAGAACGTGCCCCAGCGGATCAGCGAGCACCTCGGGGCAAGGCTCGTCGGTCGTCGAGAGGCCTCTTGACCTACTCGCGCATCACCGGCACGGGAAGCTGTCTCCCGGAGCGTGTGCTGACGAACGCCGAGCTCGAGCGGATGGTGGACACCTCCGACGAGTGGATCCGCACCCGGACGGGGATCCGCGAGCGCCGGATCGCGGCGCCCGGCGAGACCACCTGTGACCTGGCGGAGCGGGCGGCCCGCCAGGCCCTCGAAGCCGCCGGTGTCGCACCCTCCGAGCTCGACCTGATCGTCGTCGCCACCACCACCCCCGACAAGGTCTTCCCCAGCACGGCATGCCTCCTTCAGGCCCGACTCGGGGTCGGGGGGTGCCCGGCCTTCGACATCCAGGCCGTCTGTACCGGTTTTCTCTATGGCATGACGGTGGTCGACCAGTTCATCCGGTCCGGCACGGTTCGCCGCGCCCTGCTGGTGGGCGCCGAGACCCTGTCCCGGATCCTCGACTGGACGGACCGGACGACCTGCGTGCTGTTCGGCGACGGTGCGGGCGCCGTCGTACTCGAGGCGAGCGGGGAGCCGGGGGTCCTTTCGACGCACATCCACGCGGACGGGGCCTACGAGCACCTGTTGGCGGTGGACGGAGGGATATCTCAGGGCTACGAGCGGGTCACGGGCGGAAACGCCTATATCCGGATGCAGGGCAACGAGGTCTTCCGGGTCGCCGTGAACACCCTGGGCAGCATCGTCGACGAGACCCTCGAGGCCAACGGGGTGACGCGGGACGCCATCGACTGGCTCGTGCCGCATCAGGCGAATGTCCGCATCATCTCCGCGACCGCGAAGAAGTTGAAGCTGCCCATGGAACGGGTGGTGGTGACCGTGGACGTCCACGGCAATACCTCGGCCGCATCCGTGCCTCTCGCCCTCGACACCGCGGTTCGCGACGGGCGGGTGCAGCGCGGTCAGCGTCTGCTGCTCGAGGCCTTCGGGGCCGGGTTTACCTGGGGGGCGGCTTACCTGGTCTACTGACGACCGGGCCGAGCCGGGTGCAGACACCGGGAAGGCGAGTGATGGGCGCTGGGAAGGAGAGGGCAGGAGTGGGTTTCGCAATCGTATTCCCCGGGCAGGGTTCCCAATCGGTCGGGATGCTCGGCGCGCTCGGCGAGGCGTTCCCGGTCGTCCGGCAGACCTACGCCGAGGCCTCCGAGGTCCTCGGCTACGACCTCTGGCGACTCGTTCAGGCGGGCCCCGAGACGGAGCTCGACCGCACCGAGCGGACCCAACCGGCGCTCCTGGCGGCCGGAGTCGCGGTCTGGAGGGTGTGGCAAGAGCAGGGCGGGGCGGCCCCGGTGGTGATGGCCGGACACAGCCTCGGTGAGTACACCGCGCTCGTGTGCGCAGGAGCGCTCGCGTTCCCGGATGCCGTGGCGCTGGTCGCCGAGCGGGGTCGGTACATGCAGGACGCGGTACCGCAGGGTGCCGGTGCGATGGCCGCGGTCCTGGGCCTCGCGGACGAACAGGTCCTGGCGGCCTGTGAGCAGGCCGCCCAGGGCGAGGTGGTCTCGGCCGCCAATTACAACGCCCCCGGGCAGGTCGTGGTGGCAGGCGCCGCAGCCGCGGTCCAGCGGGTCGTGGAGGCCGCCCGGTCGGCCGGGGCGAAGCGGGCGGTGGTGCTCGCGGTGAGCGTCCCCTCCCACTGCGCGCTGATGCGGCCTGCGGCCGTCCGATTGACGGAGCGTCTTGCCGCGCTCTCCATCCGGACCCCCGGCATCCCGGTCCTCCACAACGTCGATGCGGCCCCCCGCCCCGATGCCGACGGCATCCGGGAGGCCCTTGCCGCCCAACTCTACCGCCCGGTCCGCTGGACCGAGTGTGTGCGGGCGATGGCCGCCCGGGGGGCCTCGGCATACCTGGAGGCGGGGCCCGGAAAGGTCCTCTCGGCCCTCAACCGGCGCATCGTGGCCGAGGCCGCGGTCCTGCCGTTGGGCGACCCGGACGGATTGCAGGTGGCCCTCGCCCGGACCGCCGGCTGACGCCCTGTCGGCCGCTCCCGGGGAGGCGTCGTGTTGAAACGGGGGTCTTTTCCACTACACTAAGGCGCGCTGCATTGGCTAGCGCTCAGCGGAGGAAAGCTGTGGACATCAGCGAGATCGAAGAACGAGTCAAGAAGATCGTGGTCGAGCAGTTGGGGGTCAAGGAAGAGGAAGTATCAGGGGATTCGTCGTTCGTGGATGACCTTGGAGCGGACTCGCTCGACACGGTCGAGCTCGTGATGGCTCTCGAAGAAGAGTTCAATTGCGAGATCCCGGACGAAGAGGCGGAGAAGATCACCACGGTCCGCCAGGCCGCGGACTATATCGGCGCTCACCTGGGCTGAGCCCGAAGCGCCGCCCGGCGTTGGCCACTGCGAGCCCCCCGTATCCGGGGGGCTGCTCTTGTGGGACCTGAACATTGTCCAGACGCGTCGTCGTTACGGGTGTTGGCATGGTGTCGCCGGTGGGACTCACGGTGGCCGAGTCCTGGGCGAGTGTCCTCGCGGGCAAGAGCGGGATTTCCACCATCACCCACTTTGACGCGTCGGCGTTCCCCGTTCGGATCGCCGGCACGCTGAAGGGGTTCGAGCCCAGCCGTTACGTCCCCCCCAAGGACGTGAAGAAGATGGACCCCTTCATCCACTACGGGATCGCGGCGGCTGCGCAGGCCATCGAGGACTCGGGTCTGGAGGTCACCGAGGCGAACGCGGAGCGGGTGGGCATCGCGATCGGCTCGGGCATCGGGGGGCTGCCCGGGATCGAGAAGGGCTATCAGGCGCTCCTGGACGGGGGGCCGCGGAAGGTCTCTCCGTTCTTCGTGCCGAGCAACATCATCAACATGATTGCCGGCAACCTCTCGATCCGTTACGGAATCAAGGGCCCGAATTACGGAATCGTGAGCGCCTGCTCCAGCGGCACCCACAACATCGGGGACGCCGGCCGGCTCATCGCTCACGGTGACGTGGACGTGATGATCGCGGGCGGCGCCGAGATGGCCAGTTCTCCCCTCGGTCTTGCGGGGTTCGCCGCGGCGCGAGCGCTCTCGAGCCGTAACGAGGACCCGGAGCGAGCCAGCCGCCCCTGGGACCGGGACCGGGACGGATTCGTCCTCGCGGACGGCGCCGGCGTCGTGGTCCTGGAGTCCTACGAGCACGCCAGGGCAAGGGGGGCGCGGATCTATGCCGAGCTGGTGGGCTTCGGCCTCAACAGCGATGCCTACCACATGACGGCGCCGCCGGAGGACGGGCAGGGTGCCAGGCGATGCATGGAGATTGCCCTCGAAGACGCCAGGCTGTCCCCGTCCGACGTGGACCACATCAACGCGCACGGGACCTCGACCCCCGCAGGTGACCTGGCCGAGACCCGCGCGGTGAAGGCCGCGTTCGGGGAGCACGCCGGGCGGCTCGCCGTCAGCTCCACCAAGTCCATGACGGGACACCTGCTGGGTGCCGCGGGCGGTGTCGAGGCGATCTTCACCGTGCTTGCCATCCGCGACCAGGTCGCGCCCCCGACCATCAATCTGGACAACCCGGGACCGGAGTGCGACCTGGACTACGTGCCCCACACGGCCCGCTCCATGCGCATCGAGGTCGCGTTGTCGAATTCCTTCGGCTTCGGTGGCACCAACGGAACCCTCGTCTTCCGGCGTCTCGTCTGAGCCCCAGGTGGCGCCGCCGGCGCCCCGTTCCCGCGGTCGGTCGGTTCTCGCCGCCGCGGTCACGCTCTTCCTTCTCGCCGCGATCACCCTGGCGGCTGCCCTCGGGTCCCACACGCTCGCCTGGCGCTCGTTTCTCGACCGCCCTCTGCCCCTGCCCCCGGAGGGGCTGGTGGTCGACCTGCAGTCCGGGCAGACCGTCGAGGGGCTCGCGCGGCAGCTCACCGGCCAGGGTCTGCTGCCGTGGCCCCACTGGCTCTCGCTGTATGCCCGGTTCACCGGCGCCGCAACCCGGCTGAAGGCGGGTGAGTATCGCGTTCCCGCGGGGGCCACCCCCCGCGCCCTGCTGCAGATGCTCCAGGAGGGGCGGGTGGTCCAATACTCCTTCACCATCGTCGAGGGCTGGACCTTCGCCCAGGTCCGCCGCGCCCTCGCGCAGCACCCCGTCCTGAAACCGACCCTGGCCGGTCTGTCGACGGAGGCCGTCATGGACCACATCGGGGCGCGAGGAATCCATCCGGAAGGACGTTTCCTCCCCGAGACGTACCACTTCCCCCGGGGCACGACGGACGCCGAGGTGTTGCACCGTGCCCATCGGGACATGACCACCGCCCTGGCGAGCGCGTGGGAAGGGCGAAGCCCCACGCTCACGCTGAAGGGGCCCGACGAAGCGCTGATCCTCGCGTCGATTATCGAGCGGGAGACCGGGCGCGGCGAGGAGCGGGCCCGGGTCGCCGGGGTGCTGGTGCGCCGGCTGCGCAAGGGCATGGCGTTGCAGGTGGACCCCACGGTCATCTACGGCCTCGGGGAGTCATTCGACGGCAACCTGCGGCGGGAGCACCTCACCCGGGACACCCCCTACAACACCTACGTCCGGGTGGGTTTGCCGCCGACGCCGATTGCCATGCCTGGCCGGGCCTCGCTTCTGGCCGCCGTCCAGCCAGAGCCCGGGACGGCCCTGTTCTACGTGTCCCGCGGCGACGGCAGCCATCACTTCTCGGACACCTACGAGGCCCACCGGCGCGCGGTATCGGAATTCCAGTCCCCACGGGCGACGGCACCGTCCGGCGAGGCGGCTCGCCCTTCCAGGGCGCCGTGAGCGCAGCGGCGAGGTCATGTCGAGGGGACGCTTCATCACGGTCGAGGGCATCGAGGGTGCGGGAAAGAGCACCCACCTCGCCGCCATCCGCGACCTCCTCCAGGCGGCCGGCCACACCGTCGTCCTGACGCGGGAGCCCGGGGGCACGCCGCTCGGAGAGGGGATCCGGCAGCTCCTGCTGCGCCCGGACCTGGGGCCCATGAGTCCCGATACCGAGCTCCTCCTCCTCTTCGGGGCCCGGGCCGAGCACCTGGCGCGGGTCATCCGCCCAGCGCTGGCCGCCGGCCAGTGGGTCCTCTGCGACCGGTTCACGGATGCCACCTACGCCTACCAGGGAGGTGGGCGGGGTCTTCCCGCGGAGCGCATCGTGACCCTCGAGCAGTGGGTGCACGGCGACCTGCAGCCGGACCTGACGCTCCTCTTCGACCTTCCGATCGCCACCGGGCTCGCCCGGGTCGCCCAGCGGGGCGCCGAGGACCGCTTCGAGCAGGAGGAGAGGGCGTTCTTCGAGCGGGTGCAGTCTGCCTATCGCGCCCGGGCCGAGCGGTTCCCCGGGCGCTTTCGTGTCATCGACACGGATGCCGACCCGGCCGAGGTCCGGCTGCGGGTCGAGCGGGCGTTGCGGCCGTGGCTGTGAGCTTCGCCCATCCGCTACCCTGGCACGAGGCCCAGTGGCGGCAGGTGCACGCCTGGACGGAGAGTGGGCGCATGCCCCACGCGGTGCTGCTCGCCGGGGCGCCGGGGCTCGGGAAAGAGGCGTTCGCGCGACGGCTCGCGCACGCGCTGCTCTGCACGAGCCCCCTGGGGCCAGACAGCCCCTGCGGCGCCTGTGCGTCCTGCCGGGTGATGGGGCAGGGGGCTCACCCCGACTACGTGGAATTGACCCCCGAAGAGGCGGGCAAGCCGCTGCGCGTCGATGCGGTCCGGGAGCTCACGGCCCATCTGGCCCTGCGCAGCGCCATGGGCAGGACAAAGGTGGTGCTGATCCACCCCGCCGAGGCAATGAACCGCAGCGCGGCCAACGCCTTGCTGAAGACGCTCGAGGAGCCTCAGGGGGAGAGCGTCCTGCTGCTGGTCAGCCACGTCCCCAGCCGGCTGCCCGCCACCGTGCGCAGCCGTTGCCAGAGGCTGTCCTTCCGGGCCCCCCCTCTCGCCGTGGCAAAGAGCTGGCTCGTCTCGCACCTCTCCGAGCTGGGGGACGCGGAGCGGTTCTTGAAACTGTCGGGGGGGGCTCCCCTGGCCGCCCTGGCCATCGCCCAGAGCGAGGCCCTCGACGGCATGCGCAAGGTGGAGGAGGGGGTCGCCGCACTCCTCGCCTCGCGCGGCGACCCCGTCGCCGTGGCAGAATCCTGGGCGAAAATGGGGGCGGGCGAAGTGTGTCGATGGTCCTGGCACCTCAGCGGCGACGCGGTGCGCGCGTGGGCCTCGAAGTCCCGGGCCGGCGACGCCGCGCTAAAGCCCGCGGCCGGGCGACCGAAACCAGGGAAGGCGGCCGACATTCAGGTACTATTCGAAATCATGGACTTCTGCCTCGACAGCCGGCGGGCCCTCGACGCCGGGATCAGCCTGAGCCAGCCGTTGGTGCTGGATACGCTGGCCTCGCTCTGGGCACGCGCAGGGGGCGAACGCCCCGATGGCGCCCGGTCTCCGGAGGAACGCGCGTGAACGGGACCAAGCAGGGCATTCTCTCCCTCACCATCAAGGACAAGGGCGCCCTCTACGCCGCCTACATGCCGTTCATCAAGAACGGTGGCCTCTTCATCCCGACACCGAAGCCCTATCGGTTGGGAGACGAGGTGTTCATGCTCCTCACGTTGATGGAAGAGAAGGACAGGCTGCCGGTGGCCGGACGGGTGGTATGGGTGACCCCCAAGGGTGCCCAGGGGCAGCGCAGCGCCGGCATCGGTGTCCAGTTCAGTGACCTGGACAAGGGCCAGACCCGCAGCAAGATCGAGAATTATCTCGCCGCCGCCCTGAAGTCCGAGCGCCAGACCCACACCATGTAGGCCGAAGGGACATGCCGGTCGAGCTGGTCGACTCGCACTGCCACCTGGATCTCATCCAACCCCGCGAGGGCACCCTCGCCGGGGTCGTTGCGGCCGCCCGCCAGCAGGGGGTCCGCCACATCCTCTGTGCCTGCGTGACCCTCGAAGGTCTGCCCGCCGTGCTCGACGTCGCGGGGCGCTACGAGGGCGTTTTCGCCTCGGTCGGCGTGCACCCGAACGAGGTCGAGGGGAGGGACCCCGACACGGACGCGCTGGTCGAGATCGCCCGCGACCCGCGCGTGGTCGCCATCGGCGAGACAGGGCTGGACTACTACCGCAGCGAGGGCGACCTCGATTGGCAACGCAGCCGGTTCCGGCGGCACATCGCCGCGGCCAAGGCGGCAGGGATCCCCCTGGTGATTCACTCCCGGAACGCCGCGCAAGACACCCTGCGTGTCCTGCGCGAGGAGCGTGCCCAGGAGGCGGGCGGCGTCATGCACTGCTTCTCCGAGGACTGGGCCACCGCCGAGGCCTTTCTCGAGCTGGGCCTCTACCTCTCGTTGTCGGGGATCGTGACCTTCCCCGGCGCCCACGCGATCCACGAGGTGGCACGCCGCGTTCCCCTGGACCGACTGCTGGTGGAGACCGACGCCCCGTGGCTCGCGCCGGTGCCCCATCGGGGCAAGCCCAACGAGCCGGCCTACGTGCGCCACGTCGCCGAGCGCATCGCCGAGCTTCGGGGCGAGCCCCTGGAGAGCGTGGCCCGGGCGACCACGGAGAACTTCTTCCGCCTATTCTCCCGGGCCCGCCGAGGCGTCGCCGCCGACGGATAGGGCACCGGCCTCCAGGCGGGCCAGGGCCTCCGCGATCGCCGCGGCGTCTGCCGAGCGCATGAGCTTCCCGATGAGCTGCAGCTGCCGCCGGCGCGCCCCCCGGGCCTGGACCCTCTGGGCCGTCAGGATCTCCTCGCGCAGGCGCTCGTCCAGCGGGACGCGGGCGAGGCGTGAGGGCTTCAACTCCACGAGGCGCTCGCCCAGCGCCTGCAGGGCCTCGGCGTCGCGCTTCCGTCGTGTCTTGCTGCGAGTGTCGACGGAGTCTTCCTGCGCGTTGTGTGCGTCGTCGCGCGGAGCGAGGCCGTACCGGTTCGCAAGCATGGCGAGAATCTTCATTTTCGTATAATGTATATTATGTAAAATCAGGCGCATCCTTCGTGACGTACTATACCGGGCTTACCATCCTCTTTCAGGACGAGCACCTGGTCGCGGTCGACAAGCCGGCTGGCCTGCTGGTGCACCGTACCGACCTCGATCGCGGGGAGCGCGAGTTCGCCGTGCAGCGGGTGCGCGATCAGATCGGGCAGCGGGTCTACCCGGCCCACCGCCTGGACCGGGGGACCTCCGGCGTGCTCCTGTTCGGCCTTCGGCCCGAGGTGGCTCAACGCCTGGCGACCGCGTTCGAGCGGCGGGAGGTCCCCAAGGCCTACCTCGCGATCGTGCGGGGCCACCCACCGGAGTCGGGTGAGATCGACCATGCCCTCGACCGCCGCCTCGACGCGCGCGAGGCGCCCCGGGGGGGACAGCGGGAGTCCGCGGGCCGGGACGGGGGGTGCGAGCCACCCCCCTCCCCTGGCGGACCGTCCTCGGAACTGGGGCTCGCCTCGGAGGAGAAACAGGAGGCCCTGACCCGTTACCGCCGTCTTGCGACCGCCGAGTTGGACCGGCGCGTCGACCGATACCCCACGGCCCGTTACGCCCTGCTCGAGCTGGAGCCGGTCACGGGCAGGCGGCACCAGCTCCGGCGGCACCTGAAGCACATCTCGCACCCGGTCATCGGAGACACGACCTACGGCAAGGCGCGCCACAACCGGGTCTTCGAGGAGTCCTTCGGGTGCCGGCGCCTGCTTCTGGCCTGCGTGGAGCTGCGCTTGCTGCACCCCGTGACGGGCTCTCCCGTGGTGGTCACGGCGCCGTTGACGGGGGACTTCGCGGACGTGGTCTGGAGACTCGGCTGGGGTGAATCGCTACCGGTGCGCTGGCTCGCCGCGCCGCCCGGCGCAGTGGGCTGACCATCGAGGCCCCGTTGCCGCTCGCGCCTCCCCCGAGGGCGGGCCTCGGGGGAGAGAGTCATCGAGGTGGATGCTCCCGACGCGCGCCTATCGGTCCGCCTCGTGCGAGCCCAGCCAGCGATAGACGATGCCCGCAAGGATGGCCCCGCCGATGGGCGCCGCCCAGAACAGCCAGAGCTGCTGGACCGCCCAGTCTCCTCCGCCACCCAGCATCACCGTCAGTGCGGGACCCGTGCTGCGCGCGGGGTTCACCGACGTGTTGGTCACCGGGATGCTGATGAGATGGATCAGGGTGAGCGCGAGTCCGATCGCGAGCGGTGCGAAGCCTGCCGGGGCACGGCGTTCCGTCACTCCGAGGATCACGATGAGGAACATGAAGGTCATCACGACCTCGGTCACGAGCCCGGCCTGCAGGGAGTACTTACCGGGGGAGTGCTCGCCAAAACCGTTCAATGCGAGCCCCCCGGCGAGGTCGAAGCCCGGGGCACCGCTGGCGATGTAGTGGAGCACGCTCGCCGCGGCGAGCGCACCGAGCACCTGGGCGATGATGTACGGCAGGAGGTAACCGGTGGAGAACCGCCCGCCGGCCCACAACCCGAACGACACCGCGGGGTTGAAGTGCCCGCCCGAGATGTGACCCAGGGCGTACGCGCCGCTGAGGACGGTCAGTCCGAAGGCGAGGGAAACCCCCACCAGCCCGATCCCCACCTCCGGGAACTTCGCCGCGAGCACCGCGCTCCCGCAGCCGCCGAGCACCAACCAGAATGTGCCGATGAACTCGGCTCCGATTCGCTTGCCAAGGTCCATGTCGTCCTCCTCGTGTCGATCTGATGCAGGTAAATGATTCTTGGAATGCTTTTGGAACTGCTGCGTTCCGAAGCGTAGCACAAGGAGGGAGCGCGGGACGCAGGGAACTCAAGGGACTCAAGGGACTCAAGGGACGCAAGATCCCTCGGCTGCTGAGAAAGACGGATTGCCCGGGGCCGGACTCGAACCGGCATGGCCGAAGCCGAGGGATTTTAAGTCCCTTGCGTCTACCGATTCCGCCACCCGGGCCCTGGGAACTGCTGGGCGCGCCCGGCCAACGCGAGCGGGCCGGCCGCCCGAGGAGGTGCGAGAGGAACTGCGGGATTTGGAGGCTGAGCCCGGAATCGAACCGAGGTGCACGGCTTTGCAGGCCGCTGCATGACCACTCTGCCACTCAGCCGGCGCCGCGGCGCTGATGCATCCCCACGCGGATGTGACCTGCTAGAAGGAATTGGAGCGGGAAACGAGACTCGAACTCGCGACCCCAACCTTGGCAAGGTTGTGCTCTACCAACTGAGCTATTCCCGCTCGGCTACCACGTTCACGCAGAAACGTCCGCGCAGAAAATGAATTCTAACGGCCACCCCTCCCCTGTCAAGTCCCGCGAGGCTCGGACGCGGAACGCGTGACAGGAGTCTCGATACGTCCGGGCAGGAGCCCCGCACGCAGCAGGGGCCAGGCCGAGCGCAGATACACGACCATCGACCACAGTGTAAGGAAGGCCGCCACATACAGGAGCACCGTCCCCACCTCGTAGGTCGGGAACGACCCCAGGGGAGCCCGGTACAGCATCAGGATGACGGCCACCATCTGAGCCGTGGTCTTGACCTTGCCCACGTACGAGACCGCGACCTTGGTGCGCTTGCCGAGCTCCGCCATCCACTCGCGCAGCGCCGAGATCACGATCTCCCGCCCGATGATGACCGCCGCCGCGACGGCGAGCCATGGCCGGGGGTCGTGCTGGACCAACAGGACCAGTGCCACGGCAACCAGCAGTTTGTCGGCCACCGGGTCGAGAAAGGCGCCGAACGGCGAGGTCTGCCCCAGGCGCCGCGCCAGGTACCCGTCCAGCAGGTCGGTGACCGCACCGAGCGTAAAGATGATGGCCGTGGCAGTGTGGGCCGAGCCCAACGGCGCATAAAACACGAGGACGAAGATCGGGATCAGGGAAATGCGGAAGAACGTCAGACTGTTGGGGAGGTTCATCGGTCGGCGTGGAGAGCGTCGTAGATCTTCCGCGCGAGCTGCGCGCTGATGCCTGGGACATGGGCCAGGTCTTGCACCCCGGCCCGCTCGAGCCCTCGCAGCCCGCCAAACTCGGTCAACAGCAAACGCCGCCTGACCGGGCCGATCCCGGGGATTGACTCGAGCACTGAGGTATTGCGGCGGTTTGCCCGGCGTTGCCGATGGGCCGTGATCGCGAAGCGATGAGCCTCGTCCCGGACCTGCTGCACCAGGTGAAGCGCCGGCGAATCCGGCGGCAGTATAAGCGCGCCCTCGGACCCCGGCAAGAAAAGCGACTCCATCCCCGGCTTGCGGCTCGTCCCCTTGGCGACGCCCACGACGGTGACCCCGGTCACCTGGAGCTCCTCGAGCGCCCGCTCCGCTTCGGCCGCCTGACCCCTGCCCCCGTCGATCAACAGCACGTCCGGCAGCTTGCCTTCCTCTGCGCACACGCGCGCATAGCGCCGCTCGACCGCCTGGCGCATCGCGCCATAGTCGTCCCCCGGGGCGATGCCCCGAATATTGAATCGCCGGTAGTCCGAGGGGTGTGGGCCGTCACGCTCGAAGGCCACGCAGGACGCCACGGTCGCCTCGCCCCGGCTGTGGCTCACGTCGAAACACTCGATCCGCCCCGGCACCTCCTGCAATCCGAGGGCCTCGGCAAGGGTCTCGAAGCGGGTCTGGAGGTCTCCCTGGGTCGCGAGCCTCTGGGCCAGCGCAAGGCGCACGTTCTCCAGCGCCATGGCCACCCACCGGGCGCGCTCGGCCCGCACCGAGGCGCGCACCTTCACGGTCCGCCCTGCCCGCTCGGAGAGGAGTTGCGCCAGGGTCCCCCGGTCGTCCACGTCCTGGGAGAGCAGCACCTCGGCGGGCAGGGCCTCGCCGGCGTCCGACGCCAGGTAATGCTGGACCAGGAAGGCCCGCAATACCGTCGGCTCGTCGGCCGCCTCCGCGTGCTCGGGGAAAAAGGTGCGGTTACCGAGATGCCGGCCGTTGCGCACGACGAACACCTGGACGCACGCCACCCCGTGGCGGCATGCGGCCGCAACCACGTCCACGCTGGCGGCGCCCACCGTGACGTACTGGTGCTCGGAGACCCGACGCAGCTGCGCGATCTGGTCGCGATACCGGGCGGCCCGCTCGAAGTCGAGCGCCCGTGAGGCGAGCTCCATCCGCCGCACGAGGTCTCCGATGACCTCGCCGGTCTGACCCTCCAGGAACATGAGCGCGTGGCGCACGTCCTCCGCATAGGCCTGCTGCGTGATGCGGCCGACGCAGGGCGCGCTGCAACGCTGGATCTGGTGCTGCAGGCACGGCCGGGAACGGTTGCGGAAGAAGGTGTCCTCGCACTGGCGCAACTGGAAGAGCTTCTCCAGCAGCCCCAGCGTCTCACGCACCGCGCCCGCGCTCGGGTACGGGCCGAGGTAACGCCCTCCCCCGTTGCGGGCGCCCCGGTGCAGGGTCAGGCGCGGGAACGGCTCGCCGGCGGAGACGTGGATGTACGGGTAGCTCTTGTCGTCCCGGAGAACGACGTTGTAGCGGGGCCGGTGAGCCTTGATGAGGTTGCTTTCCAGCAGGAGGGCTTCGCCCTCCGTGGCGGTCACGGTGACCTCCACCGAGGCGACCTGGGCCATCATGGCCCGGGTCTTGACCGGCAGGGAGTCCGCGGAGCGGAAGTAGCTGGACACCCGCTTGCGCAGATTGCGCGCCTTGCCGACGTACAGGAGCACGCCGGAGGCATCCAGCATCCGATAGACTCCGGGCCGGGGGGTCAGGTCGCGCGCGAGCCCCGCGAGACGGACGCGGGGACTCCCTGCGCTGACGGCCCCCGGCCCGGAAGACTCGCTGCCCGCCTCAACTCCCGCCGGAAGTCGCTTCGCCAACGGTTTTCGCCTCCGGGCCGAGTGCCCCCCCCACGCGTCCGCGCTCGCGCCCACGGCGAGACCGCCGCCGCAGGCCCTCGCCGCATCGGCGCACGGACGCGGCGTCGCGCACCTCGAGACGGCGTACGGGCGCGCCGATGGGGATCAGCCCCTCCTGCAAGGCCAGGAGGGTGGCCTCCACCGGGGTGCGGATCCCCAGCTTGCAGAAGATCCGGCTGCGATAGGTGGCCACGGTCTTCGGGCTCATGAAGAGGTCACTCGCGATCTCGTCCGTCCGGTAGCCGGACGTCATCCGCAGGAGGACGCGGAACTCCGCCTCCGTGAGTTCATCGAAGTCGTCGCCCGTGCCACCCAGGCCGAGGGCCATCTCCTGGGCGGCCCTCTGACTGATGTACCGCTCCCCCCGCGCGGCCAGAAGAACCGCTCGGCGAACCTCCGCTGGCTCACAACCGCGGTCGAGGACCCCGTGCGCCCCCGCCGCGAGGATGCGGCGGGGATAGGACCCGTGCTCGTGCGTGGTCACGACCACGACACCGACCGAGGGGTGCTGGCGACGAAGCCGCAGCGTCGCCTCGAGCCCTCCCATCCCGGGCAACGTCAGGTCCATGAGCACTACCTGGGGGGCAAGCCGTGCCACGAGAGAGAGTGCGGCCTCTCCGGCATCCGCCTCGCCGACGACGATGATCCCTGCATCGTCCTCGAGCAACCGGCGCAGTCCATTGCGAAACAGCACATGATTGTTCAACAGCAGAACGCCAACCATTCCTTCTCCTCCCTGTGCGTGCTGACCGGGCGCATCCGCGCGTCGCGGCGGTCGCCTCGGGCAACGGCCCGACGACGACCCGTAGGATAGCGGCTGGGGTGCCCCGTGGGTATCGGATGCTATGCGTAGTCCCTCCGGGGGATTGAAATAAACCTCAAAGTGGCCTCAGGCGCAGCACCCCGATCACCTCTTCCGGAGGCGGTCCGCCCCATCGCCAGGGGTGCCCTTCGCCCGACGCCCAGTGTTCCAGTTGGTCGTCGCGGAACGGGGAGAAGCGGTGGCCGGACTGGCCCAGCGTGTTCGTGCCCCGGCTCGCCCCCCAATCCCCAGGCGTGAGCACGACCCGGTAGCTCGGCACGAACTGGACGTGGTCGGGCTCCCCGAGAGGTGCCTTCAGGACGCTGACGGTGTGGGCGTCGAACGCCCCGTTTCCCTTGCGGCCTCGGCTCTCCTCGCACCCGTATCCCCGTTACACTACACCCCAACCACCCGCGGAGAGACCTTGCACCCATGTCCCGTCCCCCTTCCTCTGCCCGGCGCCTCGGAGCCGCTCTCCTGCTCTCCCTCCTCGTCGCGCTGCCCCGGGTGGGCACCGCGAACGAATACCCGCTGGTGGCCGGGGAAGACGTGGTGGGTGAGGTCGTCCGGGTCCAGGCCCTGCCCGAGGACACCTTCAGCGAGATCGGCCAGCGTTACGGGACGGGATTCGACGAGATGAAGCTCGCCAATCCGCAGGTGGACGCCTGGCTGCCCAAGGGCACGGTCATCGTTCCGACCCGCTTCGTGCTCCCCAACGCCCCGCGCGACGGAATCGTGTTGAACGTGGCCGAGCTCCGCATGTACCACTACCTTCCGGCCCGCCCGGGAGAGGAGCGGCGAGTCGCCACCTACCCGGTGAGCGTGGGGCGGTTCGACTGGCGCACCCCGCTCGGGACCACGCGGGTGGTGCGCAAGGCGGCCAACCCCATCTGGACGCCGCCGGAGAACATCCGGCGCGAAGCGGCGGCCGAAGGCGAGACGCTCCCCGCCCAGGTCCTCCCGGGCCCGGACAATCCCCTCGGCCCCTTTGCCCTCTACCTCGGGGTGCCCGGCTACCTTCTCCACGGGACCGACGAGCGCAAGCAGGCAGGGATCGGCATTCTGGCGACGCACGGCTGCGTGCGGATGTACAACGAGGACGTGGCGACGCTCTACAACCGGACTCCCGTGGGCACGGCCGTCCACCTGGTGGACCAGCCGTACAAGGTCGGCTGGGGCAACGGGGTGCTGTTCCTGGAGGCACATCCCCCGTTCGGGGAGGGGGGCGAAGGGGAGGTGCAGCATCTCACGGACATGGTGCAGGTCGTCATGGACGCGACCGCCCAGTACCCCGACTACCCCGTGGATTGGAAGCGCGCCGAGGCCGAGGTCCAGAAGCCGAGCGGGGTCCCGGTACCGATCGGCCCACGCTGGGCAGGGCGCACCGCCAGCCCGGGCGCAGGACAAAAAGAAACCCCGCCGCAGCGGGGTTTCCAGAATCATCGGTCCGCGCCATGAGGCGCAGCCGCGACTACTTGTACATCGACTTCTTGAACATCCGGTCCAGCTTGGCGTTGGTGTCGTTGCAGCACGCTTGAGCCTGCTGGGCCGCCTTCGAGGCATTGCTGGCGCTCGACTGAGCATCCAGAGCGGCCTTCTTCGCTTCCTGGGCGATGGTCCGGACTTCGTCCACGGACGAGGTGGTCGCGCAACCGGCGGTCAGACCGAGGGCGACTGCGAGCATGGATGCTCCGAGCAATTTGCTCATCATTGGTAGAAAAACCTCCCTTCTCTGCGGTGGATAGCCGCGGTGAATAACACCGCCGCCCACCTGGCGGTTTCACGTCAGGCTCTTTTAACTCTAACACCCATTCTCGGACTCGGCTACCGGGCTGGCGCTTTTCATTTCCGCGACGGCCCGCCGATAATGTAGGCCATTCACCCCAGCTCGCACCGATTCACGCGCCTGGGGGCCAACGAGACATGGCCCGGGCTCCGCGACGGCCCACCGGCCACGAGGGCAGAACCCGCATGCTACCCGCACGTGCCTGGCACCGCCTCGCGGCGGTCATCCCCCAGACCCTGGTCGTCGCGGTTTCCGTGGCGGGATGCGCGACCACTCACGGGCGAGCCGACCCCCAGGACCCCTGGGAGGGCTTCAACCGCAGCATGTTCGAGTTCAACCAGACCCTCGACAAGGCCCTGATCCGCCCGATCGCGGAGTGGTACCAGAAGGTCACCCCCGACCCGATCGATCGGTCGGTGACCAACTTCTTCGGCAACCTGAACGACGTGCTCGTGGTCATGAACGACCTGCTGCAATTCAAGCTCGAGCAGGCGGTCTCCGATCTCGGTCGGATCGTCGCCAACACCACGTTCGGCGTGCTCGGTCTGTTCGACGTCGCGACGCGCTTCGGCCTGGAGAAGCACGACGAGGACCTCGGCCAGACCATGGGGTACTGGGGCATGGACACGGGCCCCTATCTCGTCCTGCCGGTCCTCGGGCCCTCCAGCCTGCGGGACACCGTGGGCCGGGCGGGTGAGTTCGCCGTCTCGCCACTCGACATCTTCGACGAGCCGACTCGCTGGACCCTGAGGGGAGTGCACGCCGTCGATTTGCGAGCCGACCTACTGAGCGTCACCCGAGTCGCGGAGACGGCCGCCCTGGACGAGTACGTCTTTGTCCGGGATGCCTACCTTCAGCGCCGGCAATACCTGGTCTACGACGGGACCCCGCCGCCGCTCTCCTTCGAGGACGACGAGGAGTGAGTGCCGGGGGCGCCTGAGCGCTCGCCGCCCTCCTCCGCCTTCGCCTGCTCCCAGGCGACGTCGAGCTCGGCGGGGCTCGCCTGTCCAGGCCTCCTGTCCAGCAGGACCTCGAGAAGCCGGAATCGGGCTTCGAATCGACCGTTGGCGCGCCGGAGCGCCCCCTCGGCGTCGACGCCCAGGTGCCTGCCGACGTTCACGCAGGTGAACAGGAGGTCTCCGAGCTCGGCCTCGACCCGCTCGGGTGGCTCTCCGGCCCGGCGAGCACTCTGCAACTCCTCCAACTCCTCCTCCAGCTTGGCGAGCGCCCCCTCCACGTCGGGCCAGTCGAACCCGACCCGGGCGGCGCGTCGTTGCAGCTTCTGCGCGCGAACGAGGGCCGGCAGCGCCAGGCTCACGCCGTCCAGCTCGCTCGGGGTGCCCCTGGCGCCCCGAGCCCCCCGCTCCGCCGCCTTGTGCTCCTCCCAGGCAACCGTCTGCTCCCGCGCCGAGGCGACCCGAGCCTTGCCAAAGACGTGCGGGTGCCGGCGCTCCATCTTCTCGCAGGCGCCGCGGGCGACGTCCTCGAACTTGAACCGCCCCACCTCCTCAGCCATGCGCGAGTGGAACACCACCTGAAAGAGCAGGTCGCCCAACTCGTCCCGCAGGCCCTCGAGGTCGCCCTGCGCGATGGCGTCTGCGACCTCGTAAGCCTCCTCGATGGTGTAGGGGGCCACGCTGGCGAAGGTCTGCTCGATGTCCCAGGGGCAGCCCCCCCCCGGATCGCGAAGCCGAGCCATGATCGTCAGCAGGCGCTCCACCGAGCCTGCGCCCCCCTCCGCAGGGGGCGCCGTTTCGTCCGGGTGGGTCCCGTCCGTTGTGTCGAGGGTTTTCATCGTCGCCGTCCGACGCCCACGCTACGATAGCGGTGCCCGTTCGGGGGGCGTCCAGCCGAACCACCGCCGAGGAACTCCGTGAACCCGAGGTTCCACCGTCTCAGGATGCCAGCTCGCCGTGGCGGCCGCGAGGGCGACGCGCCCCCCCCAGGACCGTCGCCGTCTCCCAGGGGCCTCACGCCCCCACTCGTCCTCGTCGCGGTGGCGGTCCTCACCCTGACTGCGCACGGGCCGCCCGCCTCTGGCCTCGCGCAGGCCGACTTCGCGGCCGAGGACGGCGCGAGCGTCTCCCGGCAGCGCACCGTATTCCTGCGGGCCGAGGAAGCCCTGCGAAGCCGCGACGGACCGCTCTACCGGAGTCTGCGGGCCCGGCTTTCCGACTACCCTCTGGCCCCGTACCTGGATTACTCCGAGGTCCGTCAGGACCTCTCGGCCACCGACCCGGGCAGTGTCCACGATTTCCTCGCCCGCCACGGCGACACACCCCTCGCCGACGCCCTCGCGCGAGATTGGCTGCGTCTCGCCTCGGAGCGGGGAGACGCCCCCGAGGTGCTGCGCACCTATCGCCCGACGAGCGACCCCGACCTTCGTTGCCGCTATCTTTCGGCCCTGCGCCAGAGCGGCGCGGGGGACGCCCTCGGCGAGATGCGCGAGGTCTGGCTCGTGGGCCGCCGACTCCCGGATTCCTGCGTCCCCGTCGTGGAGGCCTGGCGCGCGGCCGGGGGACTGACCGACGAGCTCGTGCGCGCCCGAGTCGTCCTGGCGATGGGCGCCGGACAGACCGAGCTCGCCCTGGAGCTCTCCCGGACCTTGCCTCCCCGCGAGGCCGAGACCGTCACGGCCTGGGTAGCCCTGCGCGCGGACCCCACGGCGCTCGCCGCCACCGACGCCCTCGCCGAGGACCGGGCGGACACAAGACGCATCGTCGTCGACGTCCTCGATCGCTGGGCGCGGCGCGACCCCAACGGCGCGGCCGGCGCGTGGGAGATGCTGCGGACCCGATACGCGTTCTCCCCGGAGGACATCGCCAGCGTCCGGGTGGCCATTGGCCGGGCGCTCGTCCGCAAGGACGACGCCCGCGCCCTCGACTGGCTGACGACCACCGAGCTGCCCTCCGGCGACGGACAGGCTCAGGAGGCGGCGGTCCTGAGCGCCCTGCGCCTCGGGCGCTGGGCGAGCGCGCTCGACTGGCTCCAGCGCATGCCCACCCCGGGGCGCGACTCCGACCGGTGGCGCTACTGGAAGGCGCGTGCCCTGGCCGAAACGGGCGACACCGCGGGCGCTGGCGCCGGCTTTGCCGACCTCGCATCCGAATGGAGCGTCTACGGCTTCCTCGCCTCCGATTGGCTCGGCCGGGAGTACTCACTCCTCAGCGTGCCCGTGCCCGCGGCGCCCGGGGACGTCGCTCGCGCCGAGGTGCTGCCCGGGGTCGAGCGCGCCCGCGAGTTGAGGGCGCTGGGGCGTTCCCCCGACGCGCGGCGGGAGTGGACCCGCCTGCTGCGCGAGCAGCCCGCCGAGCTGCTCCCCGCACTCGCCGTCGTGGCCCACCGTTGGGGGTGGCACGACCAGGCCATCGCCACCCTCGGCCGGGCCCGCGAGTACCGCGACCTCGAGATCCGTTTCCCCCTCGCGCACCGGGGGTCCGTGACGGCGCACGCCGAGGCCAACGGCGTCGACCCGGCCTGGGCCTACGGCGTGCTGCGCCAGGAAAGCGCCTTCTGGGCCGATGCACGCTCTCCGGCCGGCGCGCTCGGCCTGATGCAGCTTCTGCCCTCCACCGCCCGCGAGGTCGCCCGGCGACTCAAGGTCCGGGTCGAGGAAGCGACCCTCCTCGACTCGGACGTCAACATCCGACTGGGGACGGCCTACCTGGGGCGGCTCCGGGAGCGCCTGGGCGGCCACCTGGCGCTCGCCACCGCGGCGTACAACGCGGGGCCCCAGCGGGTGCGCAGCTGGCTGCCCCTCGGCCAGGAGCTCCCGACCGACCTCTGGATGGAATCGCTCCCGTTCCCCGAGACCCGTTCCTACGTACAGAAGGTCCTTGCCTACACGGTCGTCTACCGCAGCCGACTCGGGCTGACCGCCGAGCGTCTGAGCGACCGGCTCCCCGCCGTTCGTCCCCTGCCGGTTCCGGCCTCCGGACCCTGAGAGGACCACCGCGCCCCTGCAGGGCAAGGGGGCGACGCGCCGACCTTACCGAGCCCGCCACTGCCGGTCCGTAAGCTATCGGTTATACTCCGCGCCAACTCGCCAGGCCCGGGCCGTACCCGGACCGCAGACTGGAGGAAATCGTGGCTACCGTCGAGCTCACTCGCGAGAACTTCAAGGACACCATCGACAACAACAGCCTGGTCCTCGTGGACTTCTGGGCCGAGTGGTGCGGTCCCTGCCGCATGTTCGCCCCTACCTACGAAGACGTCTCCGAGCGGTATCCCGACGCGGTCTTCGGCAAGGTGAACACCGAGATGCAGCGCGAGCTCGCGCAGATGTTCGGGATCCGGTCCATTCCCACGCTCATGATCTTCCGCGACCAGATCATCATCTTCTCGCAGCCCGGGGCGCTTCCCAGTTCGGCCCTGGAGGACGTGGTCCAGAAGGCGCAGGCCCTGGACATGGACATGGTTCGCGAGCAGATCGCCAAGCAGCAGGCCAGCAAGGACGCCTGACCCCCTTGCCGGTATCCCGCCGCAGCCTGTACCACGGGCGAATCGTCGACTTCGGCATCGAGTCCATCGCGCAACCGGACGGACGCACCCTCGAAATCGAGGTCGTGCGCCATCCCGGGGGCGCAGCCGTGGTCGCGCTGGACGGCAGCGGGCGCATCTGCCTGCTGCGGCAATTCCGGGCGCCGCTCGAAGACTGGCTCTGGGAGCTCCCGGCCGGGAAAATCGATCCTCCGGAACCTCCGGAGGACACGGCGCGGCGGGAACTGGAGGAGGAAGCCGGACTCCGGGCGGGAACGTGGCGTTCCCTGGGCGCCATCGTCACGTGTCCGGGGTTCTGTGACGAGGTCCTGCACCTCTATCTCGCTACGGACCTGCAGCCTGCCCCATCCCGTCCGGAAGACGACGAATTCATCGAAGTGCACTGGTGGCCGCTCGAACGCGCCGCCGAGCAAGCGCGGAGCGGCGGTCTGAGCGACGGCAAGACGGTGGTGGCGGTGCTGCGGGCGCAGGCCCTGCTGGCAGCGGCGCGCTGAGCCGTCGCTCTCGCCCCAAACATCGGCCCGGCGGTGCGGCGCAGGTCCACGCCGCACCACCGATTTCAGACGGCTTCCCGCGGACTGCTTCTGGCCTCAGGGCACGGGGGCCCAGGGATTCTGGCGCAACATCCAGTCCTGGCTCGAGTCCCGGCCCGGCGGGTGCATCTCGCCCCCGTAAGCGGACCACGGCGTCGCCTGGCGGAACTGCTCTTCCATCTCCCGATGCTTTTCCTTGAAGAACTGGTCCATCCCATCCCGGGTGCGCGGCGTCGCGCTCATGGACTCTCCCCACGGTGTCCCGTGGTACGGAGCCAGCGGCCCCCAAGGATATCCGCCCTGCATTCCGGGGACGCCGTGGAACCGATCGAGCGTGTCGCGACGAAATTGACGGCGCCCCTCGATCCAATCCCGCCTGGCCTGCCCCCAAGGGTCCATGGCCCGAACCTGGGTGTCGATTTCCTGCCTGCGCTGCTCCACGAAGCGGTCCATCTCCTTGCGGGACGGAACCCCTTCGGGCTCGTCCCCGTGGCCGTTCAGGCCCTCGCGTTTCCCCGCGGGGTCTGCGGGCGCCGGCGCAACCGTGGAGGCGGGGGCGGCAGGGGCTGCTGCCGCCGTGTCGGCGGCGAACACCAAGCTGGCCGAGCCGGGACTCCCCAGCAGGGCGGCGGCCATGGCCCCCGCCAGTACCGTTTTCCTCATAAACATCTCCTGATCTGGCACTGCAAGCAGTCTGTTGCGCGCATTTTCCGCCCCGGCCTCCGGGTCGGCCCGCGGGGCGTGACAGCACGCTCGTAATATTAGCTGAGACTGATCGTTTCAGGACAAAGCAAGATTAGTTTTGAGCCATGTCATGGAAAATGCCGGTCCAGCACACATTGGCCTACAGGCGCACGGGCTGGAGCAACAGCGACTCCGCCGTCATCGCCGCAGGCTTGGGAAGACCGAGCAACTGCAGGACCGTCGGCGCGATCCCGGAGATACCGCCCCCCGTACGCAACCGCCAGGGGGTGCTGTCCACGATGAGGCAGGGTACCGGGTAGACCGAGTGCTGCGTCTGCGGCGTGCCCGTCACGGGGTCGACCATCTCGTCGCAGTTCCCGTGGTCCGCGGTCAGGATGACCGAATACCCGGCGGCGATTCCCGTTTCGATGACCCGCCCCACCTCCCGGTCGAGGGTCTCCACGGCCTTCAGGATCGCCTCGCGCACGGCCGTGTGGCCGACCATGTCCCCGTTCGCGAAATTCACGACGATGAACGCATAGACGCCGGTTCCAATCGCCTGGATGACCGTGTCGGCCACCTCCCGGGCGCTCATCTCCGGCTGCAGGTCGTAGGTGGCGACCTTGGGGGAAGGGATGACGACGCGGTCCTCCCCCGGGTGCGGCTCACCCTCCCCGCCGTTGAAGAAATAGGTGACGTGCGCCGCCTTCTCGGTCTCCGCGCAGTGCATCTGCCTCAACCCCGCCTGGCTCAGGATCTCGGCGAGCGTGATCTTTGGCCGGTCGTGCTCGAAGGCGACGGGCAACCCGTAGGTGGGGTCGTACTCCATCATGCAGGTGATGCGCACCGGCTCGAACCCGCCCCGGTCGAAGTGCTCGAAGTGCGGCCTGAACAGCGCTTCGGCCATCTGCCGGGGGCGGTCCTTGCGGAAGTTGAAGAAGACCACCTCGTCCCCGGGGAGCAGGGGCACCCCGCCGTCGATGACCGTCGGCAGGATGAATTCGTCCGTCTCGCCCTCGGCGTAGGCGGCCTCGATGGCGGCTCGCGCGGAGGCTGCCGACCTCCCCTCCCCCTGCACCATCGCGAGCCACGCCTTCCGGGTGCGGTCCCAGCGGTGGTCGCGGTCCATGGCGTAGTAACGCCCCGACACCGTGGCTACGGCACCGCCCGCCGCGTTCAGGGCGGCCTCGAGCTCCGGGAGATAGGCGAGCGCCGACTGGGGAGGAGTGTCCCGTCCGTCGGTCACCATGTGTACGAGCGGCTGCACCCCCTTCCCCCGGCACAACTCGACCAGGGCGAGCAGGTGGTTGAGGTGGCTGTGGACGCCACCGTCGGAGACGAGGCCCGTCAGGTGCAAGGGCCGGCCCTGCTCCGCCGCTCGGCCCACCGCCGCGAGCAGAACCGGGTCCTCGTAGAAGGTGCGGTCCGCGATCATCTCGTCGATCAGGACGAGGTCCTGGCGGACGATGCCGCCACACCCGAGGATCATGTGACCGACCTCGGAGTTTCCCATCTGCCCGTCCGGCAGCCCCACCGCGAGGCCCGAGGCCTCGAGCACGGTGTGCGGGTGGCGGCTGAAGAGGTCGTCGAAACGGGGGGTGGACGCCTCGATGACCGCGTTGTTGCGCTTGCCCGGATTCGCGCCAAAGCCGTCCATGATGACGAGCAGGACCGGACGGCGGGGTGCTCCGTGGGCGCTGGACATGGGTAACCTCAACCGGTTGACGGGAAAGGGCCCGGGGGAATCCTTGCGCGCCCCCAGGGTCTCACCCCACATACTCAGGGATCGCCCCGGGGCCTGGCAACCCCGCGCGGGCACAGGCACTTCAGGGGTTTCCTCCCCACAGGTGCGGAGCGCTCGCGACGAGCCACGGGTACGGGGCCGCCTCTGCTAGAATTTTGCCCGAACCCCGGATGCCTTCCAGGAGGAGACGTCATGGCCCGCACAGCCTCCACCATGCTCGACCTCGGGACGCCGGCGCCGGACTTCCGGCTGCCCGACGCCCTCGGGAATCCGTACGCGCTCGACGACTTTGCGGCCTCTCCCGCCCTCCTCGTGGTGTTCATGTGCAACCACTGCCCCTACGTGAAGCACATCCGCTCGGCTCTCGCCGACTTCGCGCGGGAATACGTGGGCCGAGGGCTTGCTATGGTCGGCGTCAACGCCAACGACGTGAGGAGCCACCCGGACGACCGCCCCGCGAAGATGGCCGAGGAGGTGCGGTCTGCGGGCTACGTCTTTCCCTACCTCTACGACGAGAGCCAGGCCGTGGCGAAGGCCTACCGTGCCGCCTGCACGCCCGACTTCTTCCTCTTCGACCGGGAGCGCAAACTGGCGTACCGGGGACAATTCGACGACAGTCGGCCCGGAAACGGCATTCCGATCACGGGGAAGGACCTGCGGGCCGCCGTGGACGCCCTGCTCTCGGGCCGCCCGGTCACCTCGGACCAGAAGCCGAGCCTCGGCTGCAACATCAAATGGAAGGCGGGCAACGAGCCCGACTATTTCGGCTGACCCTCAGAGAGGAGATACGCCATGAAGAAGACCCTGCTGGCCCTGGTGACCGCTGCGCTGGTGGCCACTCCTGCCTTTGCCGACGATGTCCAGGCCCGTCTGGAGGCAAGCCGGGCGGCCTCGAAACAGCTCCTCGAGGTGCTTCGCGACGAGATGCAGGCCGCTGTCCAGTCCGGTGGCGCCAAGGCAGGCGTCGAGGTCTGCCACGAGAAGGCCCAGGCCCTGACCCGGAAGATCGCCGAGGAGCGTGGCTGGCGTGTGGCCCGCACCAGCCAGAAGGTCCGCAACGAGAAGAACGCCCCGGACGCGTGGGAGGCCAAGGTCCTGGAGGACTTCGCACAGCGCAAGGCCAAGGGCGAGTCGCTCGAGAACATGGAGTATCACGCCGTGGTCGAGGAAGGTGGCAAGAAGACCTTCCGTTACATGAAGGCGCTCCCGATGGGCGGGGTCTGCTCCAACTGTCACGGCCCCGTGCTGAAGCCGGACGTCATCAAGAAGCTCGACGAGTACTACCCCAAGGACAAGGCCCGCGGGTTCCAGGTCGGGGACCTGCGCGGCGCCTTCACCATCAGCCAGCCGATGTAGCCCGCTCACGAGCCGGGCAGGCAAGCCCTCGGGGGAACTCCCGGGGGCTTCGCCCAGGATTCCCCAGTGGCCGTGTACTACGGGCGCACCGCGCGCCGCGTGCTCGAGCGTTTTCCACGTCTGCGGTACCCTCTCTGGGTGCTGGAGACACTCTCCCTGCTCGCCTTCTGGGGTGTGGCGGCGTCGCTCCCCCCGGAGCGGGCGAGCCGCTTGGGGCGCTGGCTCCTGGAGAGGCTGGGCCCTCGCCTGCACAAGCAGCGCCACGTCCTGCGCAATCTCCGGGTCGCTTTTCCCGGACACTCACCGCAGGAGCTGGCCCGGGTCGCGCGCGAGGTCTGGGGCAACCTCGGCGCCGTGATGGGCGAGTACCCGCACCTCGGTACGATCAGCCAGGTCGAGGGCGCACGCCGGCTCGAGATCGTGGTGGAGGAAGGGGCCTCGACCCCGACCGCGACGCGGCCCGTCGTCATGGTGACCGCGCACCTCGCGAACTGGGAACTGGCCGCGGGGGCAATGACCGGCGTCCTCGGCATCCCCCTGTCCGGCGTCTACGGCCCGCAGGAAAACCCCCTGGCGGACCGCCTGGTCCAGCGCTTCCGTCGCCGGGGACTCCGCTGCGGTCTCGTGGCCAAGGAGGCGAGCATGCGCCAACTCGTGCGGCATTTGCGCGAAGGCCGCTCGCTCGGACTGGTCGTGGACCAGCGTGTCGACGGGAGCCCGCTCGTCCCCTTCTTCGGTGTTCCCGCGGCCACCGCCGTGAGCCCCGCGCGCCTGGCCCTGCGCTTCGGCTGCGACCTGGTGCCCCTGCGGATGGAACGGCTGCCCGAGGCTCGGTTCCGGGTGACCTTCACCTCGCCCGTACCGGTTCCGGAGCGGGGCACCGACGACGAGAAGGCCCTGGAGATGACCCGGCGGCTGAACGTCCTCTTCGAGTCCTGGATCCGGGAACGGCCCGGCGAGTGGATGTGCATGAAGCGCCGCTGGTCCCTGCGGGAGGCGCGAAAGGCGCAGGCCGCCAGCGTGCCCCCCGCGGGCCAGGGGCAGCCGACGCCGCCCTGAACCGCGGGGTGGCGTTGCGGGGGCCTACAGGTCGCCCGCTGCCCCGGCCTGAATGACCTCGTTCAGGTCGTCGCGGATCTTCATCGCCTTCTTTTTCAGCTCAGGGGGAAGATTCGCCGCACCGATGAAGAAGTCCATGTTGACCATGATGAGCCAACCCTTCCCGTTCGCATCCTCGACGAGCGAGATGCGGCAGGGCATGTAGGCCGCGAAGTCCATCTGGTACTCGATCATCTCCCAGCCGATCCCGGCGTCGCAGAACTGGTAGATCTCCACCCGCCGGCTCTTGATCCCGAGTGCCTCCAGCTCCTTGTACATGGGCTGGTGGCTCACCATCTTCAGGTTGAGCGTGTTGGCGCGCAGCTTCATGGACTCCACGGCGTCGTCCATGGAGATGTTGTCCGCAATGGCCTTCTTGACCACGGTTTCGCCGATGTTCATCTGCGGCCCCGCGGCCATCGCGGCGCCCACGGAAAAGACGGCGAGTACCACCCCCAGCAGCATCTTTCGCATGACATGCCTCCATCCGGCGTTCTTTGGTTTTGAAATCGCGGGTCTCGAGACGCCCCCGCGACGGCCTGCCTAGCTTAGCATCGGTTAGCCCGAATGGGTGGTATGCCTCGGTCCCCGTCCGGCGTAAGATGATGATTGGCCTCGTTTCGTCGCGATGGGCGGCGGGATCGCAGGCCACCCCAGTCCCCGGCGGCATCCCGCCCCGGGCTGTTACGACAACAGTGACGAGGAACAGTTACGAGGGGGAACTCATGGGACAGGCATCAGCCGTGGCGGCCGCCGTTGCCGCCGCTATCGCCATGGCCGCAGAAGGCGCGGCTGCCGCGAGCTTCGGGCTGGTCGAGCACGGGGTGAGCGGGCTCGGCAACGCGTATTCCGGAGGCGCCGCCATCGCCGAGGACCCGACCACCGTCTTCTTCAATCCGGCAGGCATGACGCGTCTTTCCGGCACCCGGGCGAGCTTCGCCGTCAACTACATCAAGCCGTCCATCCAGTTCAAGAACCAGGGCAGCAACCTGGCCGGCCGCTTCCCCATCAGCGGGGGCGACGCGGGGGACGGGGGCGACGGGGTCTGGGTGCCCAACGCCTACCTGACGCACGCCGTGAGCGACCGGGTGACGCTCGGTCTCGGCATCGACGTCCCCTTTGGTCTCGTGACGGACTACAGCGACGAGTGGGTTGGGCGGTACCACGCGGTCAAGTCCGACCTCAAGACCATCAACGTGAATCCCTCGATTGCCGTGAAACTGGACCACGGGCTTTCGGTCGGCGCGGGGGTGAGCGCCCTCTACACCGACGTGACGCTCACCAGCATGGTCGATGTCGGTGCACTGGCGATGAGCAGACGCTTCCCTGGAGCAACGCCCGGGGCCTACGACGCCAAGGTGAAGATCTCCGGTGACGACTGGAGCTTCGGCTACAGTCTGGGCCTGCTCTACGAACTCAGCGAACAGACCCGTTTCGGCATGTCCTACCGCAAGTGGTTCAAGCCGAAGCCCGAAGGGGATGCCAAATTCGACTACGCCGCGAACACCCCGGCCCCGTTGGCCGCGTCGGGGTATTCCGACCATACGGAAGACGCCAGCGCGGAGGTCTCGCTCCCGGATTCCCTCTCCGTCAGCGCGTACCACGCCCTGACCCCCGAGTGGGCGGTGATGGCCGACGTCACCTGGACGAACTGGAGCCGGACCAAGTCCATCCCGATCGAGCTCGAGACCACCTCGAGCGAGCTTCACCTCGATTACAAGGACTCCTGGCGCTACGGCCTCGGGCTCACCTACACACCCAGCGGGGGTCCCTTCACCTGGCGTGTGGGCGTCGCCTCGGACGAGGAGCCCATCCGGAGCAGCGAGAAGCGCGGCCCCCGTCTGCCCGCAAACGACCGCATCTGGCTTGCCTTGGGGGCGAACTATCGCGTGACCGACAAGGTGAGCGTGGACTTCGGGTACGCGCACCTCTTCGTGGACGACGCGAAGATCAACAACACGAACGAATACGGGCACACCCTGAAGGGTGACTACGACCTCAAGGTCGACATCGTGGGCCTGCAGCTGAACTGGCAGATGTGATGAGACGGTGCCCGGTCAGGAGGTACCGGATCTCCTGACCGACCGCGCCAGGGAGTGCTCTCAGGCTCCCTCGGGGCCAATGCCCGCGTGACCGTGCGGAGTCAGCCCCCCGGAGTCAGGCCACCCGCCGGCGCGCGCGGGTTGGCCCTTCCTCGTAGACCTTGTCGATGCGCTCCTGGAACCTCTCCACGACCCGGCTGCGGCGCACCTTCATCGTGGGGGTGAGCAGCCCGTTGTCCACTGTCCAGGCCTCGGTCGACAGGACCAGGCGCCGGATCTTGGCGTAGCCCGGGAACCCCCGAACCTGCCGGTCCACCCGGGCCTGCGCCGCGCTGGCGACCCGCGGGTCCTCGAGGCTCTCCGGTGCGGCCGGGTCGAGATCGAGCTTCTCCGCGAGCCTGCCCCACTCCTCGGCGTTCAGCACCAGCACCGCGCTGAGGAAGGCACGCCCTTCCCCCACCACCATCGCCTGGTCGAAGAGGTCGTCGAGGGTGATGGCGACCTCCATGTCCACGGGCGGCACGTTCTCCCCGTTGGAGAGCACGAGGATGTCCTTCAGGCGGCCCGTGATGTAGATGCGACCCTCCCGCAGGGCCACCTTGTCGCCCGTGTGGAGCCAACGGTCCCGGGTGAGCACCTGGCGGGTGGCCTGCTCGTCGCCCCAGTACCCCCGCATCACGCCGGGACCACGCACCAGCAATTCGCTGTCTTCCCCGAGCCGCAGCTCGATCCCCGGTAGCGGGGGGCCCACACTCGCCGGGTCGTTGAAGTTGAGGGTGTTGACGCTCACCACGGGGCTGGTCTCGGTCAGCCCGTAACCCTGAAGCACCGGCAGCCCCAACCCCACGAAGAGGCGCGCCACCGGCGCGGGCAACGCGGCACCGCCGCTCACCGCGATCCGCAGGCGCCCGCCCATGCGCGCCAGCACCTTCTCCGCCACGAGGCGCCTGAGGAGCGGCCAGAGAAGGAGAGAAGGAGACCAGCTCGCTCGGCGCTGCTGCACCTCGAAGCGCCGCCAGCCCACGTTGACGGTGGACTGGAAGAGGCGGCGACGCAGGGGGCTCCCCTTCTCCAACTGCTGCTGGATTCGGGCGTAGAAGCGCTCGAAGATGCGCGGCACGGCGATCAGCGCCGTCGGCCGCACCTGCTCCAGGTCCTCCGCCAACTGCTGGACCGAGCGGCTGAAGGCCACGGTCGAGCCGGTGATGAGGGGCAGGTAGTACCCCCCCGTCCGCTCCAGCATGTGGGAGAGCGGCAGGAAGGACAGGAAGACGTCTTCCCGATGGATGTCGATGACCTGCGTCGCGGCCTGGGCCACGGAGGAGATGTTGCGGTGGCTCAGCATCACGCCCTTCGGCCGCCCCGTGGTGCCCGAGGTGTAGACGATGGAGGCCAGGGCGTCCGGGTCTCCGTCCCGGACGGCAAGGGGTTGCGTCTCCCCGGGCAAGCGCTGGCTCAACTCGGCGACACGCTCGTCGGGGGACGAACCTTCGCTGGAACGCCCCTCGGAGAGCAGCAACACCCGCTGCAGCGCCGCGGCCTCCGCGAGGTGCGGCGCCAGGCGGCGCCACGCCGCCGCGTCCTGCACCAACAGCAGGCGCGCGCCGGAGTCTTTCAGGATGTGCGCGACGTTGTCGGGCCGGTCGTCCACATAGAGTGGCACCGTGACGAGCCCGAGACCGAGGGCCGCCTGGTCGAAGATCACCCACTCGGGGGAGTTCCTGAGGGCGAGGGCCACCCGGTCACCGGGGTGTAACCCCTCCTGCCCGAGCACCACCTGCCAGCGCCCGACCTCGCGCGCGACCTCGCTCCAGGTGAGGTCACGCCACTGCGAGCTCCCCCGGTCGAAGGACCGGTACGCGAGCGTCTCCGGGGTGCGGTGCACACGCTCCCGGAACAGGCCGTCCAGAGTCTGGGCTACACCGGGCCCGATGACATCCTTCGTCCAAACGGACATGATTCACCTATGGCGCCGCAGCGGCTCGAGTGCAAGAATGGATGCTGAAGACTGCCACAAGTCACTGAAAGTTGTCCACTATCCCGACGCACTGACTGTGCTAGGATCACACGCTCCGAAAACCCAGGGGGGTTCCCATGCGTTACCTGTTCGCACTGGTCGTTCTCGCCGCACTGATCTTCGGCGGCTGGCCTTATTACACCTACTATCGCCTGGATGGCGCCCTTGCCGCTCGTGATGATCTTGCGATGGCTCAATTGATCGACCTGGATGCCGTGCGCCAGAACGCCAAGGCGGTCAGCGAGCGCCGGCTGCAGCAGCAGCTGCCGGGTCAGGACCCGGTGAGCGCGCTCGTCCGCGACGGTGCCCGGCTCGTGACCCGGACCGTGACCCCCGACGCCACCCTGGACAGCGTGCGTGAGATGCTCCGGGGGCCGGCGGCGAAGGCCGATCAGCCCTACCCGTCCCTCGTTGGCCGCACCTCGTTCGCCTTCTTCGAGTCGCCCACGCGGTTCGTGGCACGCCTCGGGGAGTTGAGCGACCCCATGACCTTCGTGGTGATGAGCTTCAAGGATTGGCGCTGGCGCGTCACGGAGGTTCACGCCTCCGGGTCCTGAGCCCTCGGCTCCGGGCCGAGCTGAGTCCCGCCGGGGCGAGGTCCTTCGCGGCCCGCTCCCGGTGGTTGGTCGCTCCTCGTCAGTTCGCCGCGTCCCTCGGGTATGCCCCGCCAGCAGCGCCGGCATCCGCTGGGGTGCTTACGGATTGTGGGCAGGGGCGGCCCGCTGCCGCAAGTCGTCCCACAGCCTTGCCAGGCGGGTGGGCGACACGGGCACGGCGGTCCGCATCTCCTGGGCGAACAGGGACACCCGGAGCTCCTCGAGGAGCCAGCGCAGCTCCTCGAGCGCGGGGTCGTGTCCCCGCCGTGCGCGGAGCTCCACGAGGGCCTCGCGGCAGGGCCCCCACAGTCTGTCGACGACGGCCTGGCGCCCTGCGTCCCGGCCGACCTCCCCGGGCAGGCGCGCGAGGCGGGTGAGCACGGCCTTCAGGTAGCGCGGCAGGTGCTCGAGCCAGCGCTCGGGGGTGTCGCGCACGAACCCGCGGTACACCAGATGCCGCAATTGCTCGCGGACGTCCTCGCGCGCCGGGGTCAGCGCGGGTGATGCGAGCGCCTCGAGCCGCCCCGCGGCCTCCCGGTACAGCCTCAACGTCTCCCCGACCTGCTGGACGACCCGGGTTGCCACCTCCTGCATCCGCGCCCGTCCTCCCTCCCTGCGCGTGCGGTAGGCGCTCTCCGATCGCACACTCGCGTCGGGCAGGAAGCTGCGTTCCACGACCACGCGCAGGACGTGGCGCCGGAGCTCGGCACAGGGTCCACCCTCCCCCTCGCCCTGACCCTGGGGCGCGCCCCAGGGCGACGGCCCTAGCGTGCCGTAGGCGAGGCACAGGGTGTCCATCCGCGGCAGACGGCGCTCCATGGCGCTGAGCTGCGGCGCCAGATCCAGCAGGAAGAGGCGCAGGAGCCCCTCCCGGTGGACCGCCCGGGCCTCGGCCAGCGAGCCGAAGACGCGCACCGACACGCCCGTCGCCCCGTCCCACAGCGCGGGGTAGCCGACGACCGGCACGCCCCCGAGGACGGCCTCGACCTGATCCGGCAGGTCCCCGAACACCCAGTGCCGCCCGCTCTCGCGCGGGAGGCCCGGCCAGTGGGCCGCGTCCAGGCCGGAGAGGACGGCCTCGGCAAGCTCGGCCTGCAGGTGCCCCAGGTCCCGGCCCGACGTCAGCACCTCGCCCCCGGGGTCCAGCACCTCGAATCGCATCCGCAGGTGGGCGGGCAGCTCCACCTGGGACCAGGCGCCCGGTGGCACGGGCACTCCGGTCATGCGCAGCAACTCCCGTCCGAGGGCCTCGTGCAGGGAGCCCCGGGGCGGACCCAGGGCTTCGGCGCAGGCACGGGCGAAGTCGGGGGCGGGAACGTAGTGCCGGCGGGCCGGGCGCGGCAACGCCCGGATGAGCGCCGTCAGCTTTTCCTGGAGGAGCCCCGGCACCAGCCAGTCGAAACGCGCCGGGTCGAGCGCGGGCAGCAGCACCAGCGGCACCCTCGCGGTCACCCCGTCGGCCTCGTGGCCCAGCTCGAACCGGTAGGTCAGGGGGATGAGCCCGCCGGCCGCCTCGAGGCTGTCGGGGAAGCGTTCCGGCCCCACCCCTTGCGCCCCGTGACGCATCAGCTGCGCGCGCGTCAGGAACAGGCGCTCGGGGTCCTCGGGCTCGACGCCCCTGCGCCAGGCCTCCAACTGACGTTCGCTCGCCACCTCGTCCGGGACCCGCTGATCGTAGAAGGCGAAGACCACCTCGTCGTCCACCAGGATGTCCCGCCTCCGCGCCCGCTCCTCCAGGCCGGCGACCTCGGCGAGCAGCGCCCGATTGTGGGCGAGGAAGGGCGCCGGCGGCCGGTAGTGCCCTTCCACGAGGGCCGAGCGCAGGAACACCTGCCGCGCCCCCTTCGGGTCGACCCCCTGGTAGTGCACGCCCCGGCGCGTCACCAGGGGCAACCCGTAGAGGGTCACGTCCTCGAACGCCAGCACCTCGCCCGGGTCCGGGTCCCAGTGCGGGTCGGAGACGTGCCGCCGGATCAGGTGCTCCGGGGCCAGCGGCTCGACCCAGGCCGGGTCGATCGCAGCGGCGTTGCGGGCAAAGACGCGCGTGGTCTCCACCAGCTCCGCGGCCACGACCCACTTCGGCCCCTTCCCCGCCAGACCCGACGAGGGGTGCAGGTGGAAGACCGTGCCCCGCGCCCCGCGGTAGCTCCCGTCCTCGCGCCGGACCCCGATCTGCCCGAGGAGCCCGGAGAGCAACGCCCGGTGGATGGCCGCAGGCTCGGCCGGGGTCGCGCCCGTGCGCAGTCCCATGTCGTGCAGCAACAAGAGGACCTGCTGGTGGGTGTCGTGCCACTCCCGCATGCGCACGTAGGAGAGGAAACGGTCGCGGCAGAGCTGGCGGAGTTTTGCCCGGGACAGGTGGCGCGCCTGCTCGTGGTAGAAATCCCAGAGCCGGAGCAGGCCGAGGAAGTCCGACCCGGAGACCTGAAACTCCCGGTGGGAGGCATCGGCCGCCGCCCGCGCGGCGAGCGGGCGCTCGCGCGGGTCCTGGACCTCGAGGGCGCTGACGATGATGAGCACCTCCGCGAGGCAACCCAGATCCCGGGCGGCCAGCAGCATCCGGCCGAGGCGCGGGTCGACCGGAAGCCTCGCGAGGTCACGCCCGAGGGGGGTCAGCCGCCGCTCCCGGTCCACCGCCCCGATCTCGGCCAGCAACCGATACCCGTCGTTCACGAAGCGCGGGTCCGGCGGGTCCACGAACGGGAACCGGTCCACCGCCCCGAGGCCCAGGGCCTCCATCCGCAGGATGACGGCCGCCAGATTCGTGCGCAGGATCTCGGGGTCGGTGAAGGCGGGCCGAAGGGCGAAGTCGGCCTCGTCGTAGAGGCGAACGCACACACCCGGACCCAACCGCCCGCAGCGGCCCTTGCGCTGGTCCGCGGCGGCCTGGGAGATGCGCTCCACGGGCAGACGCTGCACCTTCGTGCGGTGGCTGTAGCGGCTCACCCGCGCGAGTCCCGTGTCCACCACGTAGCGGATCCCGGGAACGGTGAGCGAGGTCTCCGCCACGTTCGTGGCGAGCACCAGCCGGCGTGCACCGGAAGGCCGAAACACCCGTTCCTGCTCCGCCGTGCCGAGCCGGGCGTAGAGAGGAAGGATCTCGGTGGCCGGCGGGTGGTGCTTGCGCAGGGCCTCGCTGGTCTCCCGGATCTCCCGCTCCCCGGGCAGGAACACGAGCACGTCCCCTGGTCCTTCGCGGGTCAACTCGTCGACCCCGCTCAGGATCGCCCTCGTGAGGCCCTGGTCGCGCTCGTCGTCGTCCTCGCCGGCGACCGGCCGGTAGCGGACCTCGACCGGGTAGGTGCGCCCCGGGACCTCGATCACGGGGGCCCCGCCGAAGTGGCGCGAGAACCGCTCCGGGTCGATGGTGGCGGACGTGACGACGACCCTCAGGTCGGGCCGACGGGGCAGCAGGCGGCGCAGGTAGCCCAGCAGGAAGTCGATGTTCAGGCTGCGCTCGTGGGCCTCGTCCACGATCAGGGTGTCGTAGGCGAGCAGCTGGCGGTCGGACTGGACCTCGGCCAGCAGGATGCCGTCCGTCATCAACTTGACGGCGGTCTCCGGCCGGGTCCGGTCACTGAAACGCACCTTGTGCCCCACGAGACTCGGACCCTGGGGGCCGAGCTCCTGCGCGATCCGGGCAGAGACCGTCCGGGCGGCGATGCGCCGGGGCTGGGTGTGCCCGATGACGCCCGTGACGCCGCGCCCGAGGGCGAGGCAGAGCTTGGGCAGCTGGGTGGTCTTGCCCGACCCCGTCTCGCCACACACGACCGTCACGGGATGGGCGGTGATCGCCTCGGCGATCGCATCGAGGGAGGCCGTGATAGGAAGCGCGGCCGGAAACTCGATGGCCGGCACCCGGGCGCGCCGTTCCTGCGCTCTCGCGCGCGAGGCCTCGAGTTGCGCTGTGGCCCGCTCCAGGCCCTCGCCGGCAGGCTCCCCCGAGAGGACCCGCTTGCGCAGCGCGAGCAGGGTGTGGCGCAACCGCTCCCGGTCTCTCCCCATGCAGCCGGGGAGCTCCCGCAGCAGCGCCTCCACGGCGCCGCGGGCCGTTCCCTCTTGCGTAAGGTTCCGCTGCCGCCCGCCGATATTCACAGCCGAGATCCGCGCGTTTCCGGTCCCCTGCATTCACGACCTGCGCGCCCCGAGCCGCGCCGTCGGCCTGCCCCACCGGGCGGGACGAGGGTCCACGGCCCGGCAGTCCCCATCTCGCTGTCGAGGGAGGCAGGATGACCGAAGCCCAGTGCCCAGCTCAAGCGGCCTCGGCCGAGTCTGCGTACACGGCGGAGCAGATGCGGGAGAGCCGCACTCAGTCCGTAACCGACGCCCTGACGCGGGTCATGAACCGGCGCGCCTTCGACCGGACACTCGGGCAGGCCATCGAGGAGGCTCGAGGAAACCCGCTCTGTCTCGTCATGGTAAACATCGACCACTTCAAGCGGATCAACGACACCTTTGGGCACTTGGTGGGGAACAAGGTGTTGAGTGTGATCGCCGAACTGCTCGGCAAGGGCGTGAAGGGCCGCGACACGGTCGCCCGCTACGGGGGCGAGGAATTCGCGCTGATCCTCCCCGACACCCCCCTCGACGGAGCCCGCTCGGTGGCCGAGGCAGTGCGCAAGACCATCGAGCGCAGCCGACTGAAACGCACCGACACCGGCGAGCCCGTCGGGGTCGTCACGGTCTCCCTGGGCGTGGGCCGGCACCGGCACGGAGAGTCGGCGGAGGATCTCGTCCACCGCTGCGGCATCGCGCTCCGGCAGGCCAAGCGCAGCGGCCGCAACCGCGTCGCGCTGGCGCCCTAGGGCGGCAGGACGTCGGGCGCCCCGCCGCCCCCTCCCTCAGCGTTTCCCCGAGAGCTTCGCCTCCATGTCCAGGACCGTGCGGGTCATCGCCAGCACGCTGTCCGGGTTGAGGCTCATGGACTCGATGCCCTGCTCCACCAGCCACGCGGTGATCTCCGGGAAGTCCGAGGGCGCCTGGCCGCAGATCCCGACGTACTTGCCGTGCCGCCGGCAGGCCTCGATGGCGAGCTGCATCATCCTCAGCACCGCGGGGTTGCGCTCGTCGTAGCCGGTCAACAGACCCGAGTCCCGATCGATGCCCAGGGTCAGCTGGGTCAGGTCGTTCGAGCCGATCGAGAACCCGTCGAAGTTCTCGAGAAACTCGTCCGCGAGCATCACGTTGGCCGGGATCTCGCACATCAGGTTCACCTTGAGACCGTTCTCCCCGCGCCGCAGGCCCTGCTCGGCCATGAGGTCCAGCACGCGGCGGCCCTCCTGGGGCGTACGCACGAACGGCAGCATCAGCTGCACGTTCGTGAGGCCCATGTCCTCGCGCACGCGGCGCATCGCGGCACACTCGAGGGCGAAGCAGTCGGCGAAGGAGGACGAGGGGTACCGTGAGGCGCCCCGGAACCCGAGCATCGGATTCTCCTCGCGCGGCTCGTACGCCTCGCCCCCGATGAGCGCGGCGTACTCGTTCGACTTGAAGTCGCTCATGCGCACGATGACCGGCCTCGGGTAGAACGCGCTCGCGATGGTCGCGACCCCTTCGGCGAGCCTCTCCACGTAGAAGTCCCGCGGACTCGGGTAGCCCGCCATCCGGGGCCGGATCTGGTCCTGCAGGCCGGGGGCGAGCCGCTCGAATTCGAGCAGCGCCCGGGGATGGATCCCGATGCCGGTGTTGATGATGAACTCCAGGCGCGCGAGACCGACCCCCTCGTTCGGCAACGCGCTCGCCGTGAAGGCGAGGTCCGGGTTGCCGACGTTCAGCATGATCTTGGTCCGCGGCTTGGGGAGCTTCGAGTAGTCGACCGTGTCCAGCTGGAAGGCGAGCCGGCCGCCGTAGATGATCCCGGTGTCGCCCTCGGCGCAGGAGATGGTGACCTCCGCCCCGTCGCTCACCGCAGTGGTCGCGTCACCGGCGCCGACCACTGCCGGGATCCCGAGCTCGCGCGCGATGATGGCCGCGTGGCAGGTGCGCCCCCCGCGGTTCGTGACGATGGCGCTGGCGATCTTCATGACCGGCTCCCAATCCGGGTCGGTCATGTCCGTCACCAGCACCTCGCCCGGCTGGAGCTCTTTCATGCGGCTCGAGGAGAGGATCACCCGGGCACGGCCCGCGGCGATCTTGTGGCCCACGCTCTTGCCCCGCGCCAGCACCGGGCCCTGTTCCTTCAGGGTGTAGGTCTCCTCGACCACCCCGCCACGCACGGCGTGCACGGTCTCCGGGCGCGCCTGGACGATGAAGAGCTCTCCGGTCTCGCCGTCCTTGGCCCACTCGATGTCCATGGGGCGCGGCTGCCCCGCCTTCTCCGTGTAGTGGCTCTCGATGGCCACCGCATAGCGCGCGAGCTCCAGGACCTCGTCGTCGCTCAGCACGAACCGGCGCCGGTCGGCCTCTGCGACCGGCAGGTTCATCACCGGGTGCGGCCCGCCAGGCTCCGCGTACACCATGCGGATCGCCTTTTCGCCGCGCTGGCGCTTGACGATCGGCCGGAAGCCCTGGGCGAGGGTCGGCTTGAAGACATAGTACTCGTCCGGGTTCACGGCACCCTGCACCACGTTCTCGCCGAGACCGTAGGCGCCGGTGATGAAGACCACGTCCCGGAATCCGGACTCCGTGTCGAGCGTAAACATCACCCCGGAGCACGCCAGGTCGGAGCGGACCATCTTCTGCACGCCGATCGAGAGGGCCACGCTCATGTGGTCGAAGCCCTTGTCCTCCCGATAGGAGATCGCCCGGTCGGTGAAGAGCGAGGCAAAGACGTGGCGGGAACGCTCGAGCAACGCGTCGAGCCCACGCACATTGAGGTAGGTTTCCTGTTGCCCCGCAAACGACGCGTCGGGCAGGTCCTCCGCGGTGGCCGAGCTGCGCACCGCCACGTCGGGCTCGGGGCCGTACTCGGCGGCGAGATTCGCATACGCCAGCCGGATGTCCTCGGCCAGATCGGCCGGCAGGGTCGCCTCACGCAACCAGCCCCGGATCCGGGACCCCGTCGCCGCCAACTGGGTCACGTCGTGGACGTCGAGCGCCGCGATGGCCTCAGTGATCCGGGCAGTCAGCCCGTTCGCCTCGAGGAAATACCGGTAGGCGTCCGCGGTGATGGCGAAGCCGTTGGGAACCTTGACCCCGGTCTCGGAGAGATTACGGTACATCTCGCCCAGGGATGCGTTCTTGCCCCCCACCAGTGGGACGTCGTCAATTCCCAGCTCGTTGAAAAGGCGGATGTACTTCAGCTGCGCCATGGCGGTTCCCCCTTCGCGTCCAACCCGAAATGTCAGCACGACGCCCGCCCCCGGCGATACGGTGCGCGGGGGGCGGGCGAACGGTCCATCTCCCTCTAGGCGGCCTTGTCTCCGCCGCCCTTAGCCTTCCCTTCCAGGATCCGGGCATGGGCCGCGGCGAGACGCGCGATGGGCACCCGGGGACCGGAGCAGGACACGTAGTCGAGTCCGGTCTCGTGGCAGAAGCGGATGGACGCGGGGTGGCCCCCGTGCTCGCCGCAGATCCCGACCTTCAGTCCCGGCCGGGCACCGCGGCCCCAGTCGACGGCGAGCTGCATCAACCGCCCTACGCCTTTCACGTCCAGCACCTCGAAGGGGTTGTCCTGGAGGATCCCCCGCTCGTTGTACATGGGCAGGAACTTGTTCTCCGCGTCCTCGCGGGAGAACGAGAAGGTCGCCTGGGTCAGGTCGTTCGTCCCGAAGGAGAAGAACGAGGCCACCTCGGCCAGGTTCTCCGCACGCATGCACGCGCGCACCACCTCGACCATGGTGCCGAACCGATACCTCAGCTTCACGCCGTAGGTCTCTTCGACCGTCTTCTGCATGGCCTCGGCGTAGCCCTTCACGAGCTTCAGCTCCTGCGCCGTGCAGACCTGCGGCACCATGATCTCGGGCTGGACGTCGATGCCCTCCCGGGTGCACTCGGCCTCCGCCTCGAGCAGGGCGCGGATCTGCATCCTGTAAATCTCGGGGTAGGTGATTCCGAGACGCACGCCCCGGTGCCCGAGCATGGGGTTCACCTCGCGCAGCGCCCGCACCTTCTGCAGGATCGCCTCCTTGCGGGTGATGACGTTGTCCACCAGGCGCGTGTCGCCCAGCTCGTAGACCGTCGCCGGGAGCGAGGCGCTGACGCCCGCCGCTCCGCTCCCCGCGAGGAGCTTCACGGTCTCCGCCAACACCTCCATCCCCTGGAACGCCTCGCGCAGGTGGCGCAGGTGCTCGATGTCCTCGAGGAGCTCCTGCTCGGACGGGAGGAACTCGTGGATGGGCGGATCGAGGAGGCGGACCGTCACCGGCCGCGGCGCCATGATCTGGAACAGGGCCTTGAAGTCCGCGCGCTGGATCGGCAGCAGCCGGTCGAGGGCGGCCTGCCGCTGCTCCTGGGTGTCCGCGACGATCATGTCGAGGACGATCGGCAGGCGGTCCGTCGCGTTGAACATGCGCTCCGTGCGGCAGAGCCCGATCCCCATGGCCCCGTATCTCAACGCCCGCGCCGCGTCGTCCGGCGTGTCGGCATTGGCCATCACCTTGAGGCGCGAAGCCCTGTCCGCCCACCCGAGGAGCGTCACGAGCTCGGGCGAGAAGTCCGCCTCGACCATCGGCACCTCCCCGGCGTAGATGTTGCCGGTGGTGCCGTCGATGGTGATGACGTCGCCCTCCTTGATCACCGTCTCGCCCGCGAACGCCTTGCGTAGCTGGACGTCGACGTGGATGCCCTCGGCGCCGGCGACACAGGGCTTGCCCATGCCCCTCGCGACGACCGCCGCGTGCGAGGTCTTGCCTCCGCGGGAGGTCAGGATCCCCTGAGAGGCGAAGAACCCGTGAATGTCCTCGGGCTTCGTCTCTTCGCGCACGAGGATGACCTTGAACCCCTGCTTACCCAGGGTCTCGGCGCGGTCCGCGTCGAACACCGCCTGCCCGCTCGCGGCTCCCGGCGAAGCCGGCAGCCCCGTGGCGAGCGCCTTACCCCTGAACTTGGGGTCGAGGCGCGGGTAGAGCATCTGCTCCAGGTGCTGGGGGTTGACCCGCAGCAGGGCCTCCTCCTCGGTGAGGAGCCCCTCGCGCTGCATCTCCACGGAGGTGCGCACAGTGGCGCTCGCGTTCATCTTGCCGTTGCGGGTCTGCAGGCAGTGGAGCGTGCCCTTCTCGATGGTGAACTCGAAGTCCTGCACTTCCCGGTAATGGCTCTCGAGCTTGCCGCGCAGCTCCAGCAGCTGGCGGTAGAGGTCCGGCATCTCGTCGGCCATGTCGGCCAGGGGCTTCGGGGTGCGGATGCCGGCCACCACGTCCTCGCCCTGGGCGTTCGTCAGATACTCGCCGTAGAGCGCGTTCTCCCCGTTCGCGGGGCTGCGCGTGAAGCCCACGCCGGTCGCGCAATCGTTGCCCATGTTGCCGAAGACCATCGTCACCACGTTCACCGCGGTGCCGTTCGCCATCTCGGGCGTGATGCGGAATTCGCGCCGGTAGTCGATGGCGCGCTTGCCCATCCAGCTGTTGAAGACCGCCTTGATGGCGATATCGAGCTGCTCGTAGGGGTCGTCCGGGAACGCCCTGCCGGTCTGGGTGCGCACCACCTGCAGGAAGCGCTCACCGATCTCCTTCAGGTGCTCGGCCTTCAGGTCCACGTCTTCCTTCACGCCGGCCCGGTTCTTGACCGTCTCGAATTGCTTGTCGAAGAACTCGTCCGGCACGCCGAGGGCGACCTTGCCGAAGAGCTGCACGAAGCGCCGGTAGGCGTCGTAGCCGAAGCGCTCGTTGCGGGTCTGCGCGATCAGCCCGGCGAGCGTCACGGGGTTGAGCCCGAGGTTCAGGATGGTGTCCATCATCCCGGGCATGGACATCGCCGAGCCGGAGCGCACGGACACGAGCAACGGATTCTCGCCGCTGCCGAACCCCCGGCCCGTCTTCTCCTCGAGCGCGGCTATGTGCGCGTGGACCTCGTCCATCAGGCCCGCCGGCAGCTGGCGTTCCGCGTGATCGAGGTAGGAGAGGCAGGCATCGGTCGTGATGACGAAGCCGGGCGGGACCTTCAATCCAATCTGCGTCATCTCGCAGAGATTCGCACCCTTGCCACCCAGGAGGTGCTTGTTCTTGCCGTCGCCCTCCTCGAACCCGAACACCCACTTCTTGCTCATCTCGGTCGTCCCTTAGATTGTTGGATTCAATGTGTCCCGCCGAATGCTCTCGAATGGCGCACGGCGGCTTCTCGACCGGCCGTCACCATACTTCCCCCGGGGCTAACGCGCCAGCGGCCTGCGCCGCCGGACCAGGGCGATGAGTCCCGCCGTGGAGGCGTCGTGACCGCTCACCTGGGCCCCCGGGAGGAGCTCGGGCTGAATGACCCGAGCCAACCGCTTGCCAAGCTCGACACCCCACTGGTCGAAGGCGTTGATCCCCCAGACCACGCTCTGCACGAACACCTCGTGCTCGTAGAGCGCGACCAGCGCCCCCAGGACCTCGGGGGTCAGGCGCTGATAGACGAGGGTCGTGGTCGGCTGATTCCCCGGGAGCACCCGATGGGGCACCGCCCCGTCGAGGGCCTCCCCGGCCAGCCCGGCCCTGGCGAGCTCCGCCCGCGCCTCCTCTTCCGAGCGCCCCCGCATCAACGCCTCGGTCTGGGCCAGGGCGTTCGCGAGCACCCCCTCCTGGTGCCCTGGCAGCTCGTGCTGGGCCTCGACGGCCACGATGAAATCGGCGGGCACCAGGCGCGTACCCTGATGGAGGAGCTGGTAGAAGGCGTGCTGGCCGTTGTTGCCCGGGGCGCCCCAGACCACCGCCGAGGTCTGCCGGCCCACCGGCAGCCCGTCGCGCGTGACGCGCTTCCCGTTGCTCTCCATCTCCAACTGCTGCAGGTACGCGGGCAAGAGCCGCAGGGCGTAGTCGTACGCAAGCACGGCGTGGGTCGGCGCGCCGAAGAGGTTCGCGTACCAGACCCTCAGCAGCCCCAGGATGGCCGGCAGGTTCTCCCCCCAGGGGGCCGTGCGGAAGTGCTCGTCCATGGCGTGGGCCCCGGCCAGGAAGCGCTCGAAGCGGTCCATCCCCACCAGGATCGCCACCGGCAGGCCGATGGCCGACCACACCGAGTAGCGCCCTCCCACCCAATCCCAGAAACCGAACATGTTCTCCGGGTCGATCCCGAAATCCCGCACCCGCTCCTCGCTCGTGGACACCGCGACGAAGTGCCGCGCCACCGCCCGCTCGTCGCCCAGCCGGGAGACGAGCCAGGCACGCGCCGAACGGGCGTTGGTAAGCGTCTCCTGCGTCGTGAAGGTCTTGGACTCGATGACGAAGAGCGTCGTCTCGGGGTCCACCCTCGCCAGGGTCTCGGCCAGGTCGGTGCCGTCCAGGTTCGAGACGAAGTGCCCCGTGAGGTCGGGCCGGCCGTACGCCGCGAGGGCGGTCGCCACCATGGCCGGGCCGAGGTCCGAGCCCCCGATGCCGATGTTGACCACGGAACGGATGGCCTTGCCGGTGTAGCCCTTCCAGTCACCGTGGCGTACCGCCTCCGACAGCCGGGCCATGCGGGCCAGGACCTCGTTCACCTCGGGCATGACGTCCTGGCCCTGCACTACGATCGGCCGGTTGCCGCGGTTGCGCAGCGCCACGTGCAGGGCCGCCCGGCGCTCGGTGCCGTTGACGGGGTGGCCTGTGAACATCCGTTCCACCCAGCCCCGCAGGTCCACCGCGTCGGCGAGCCGCCCGAGCAGACCCAGCGTCTCCCGCGTGAGCCGGCCCTTCGAGAAATCCATGAAGATCCCGCAGGCCTCCACGGAGAGCTCGGCGAAACGACCCGGGTCCCGCGCGAAGAGCTCCCGCAGGTGCAGACCCTCGATCTCCCCGTAATGGGCCTCGAGCGCCGCCCAGGCCGACCTCACCTCCGCTCCCTCGCGCATGGAAACCTCGCGTCGGGGGCGACGCTCGCCCCTCGATTACACCTTACGTTATGTTCCTATCGTTCTATTATTGCTCAACTTACTATCACGGACACCATCGGCCAGCAGGGCCGCGCCGACGATGCCGGCCTGGTCGCCCGCCCGGGACAGCTGCACGGTCAGGCGTCCACGCAGGACCGGGATCAGGTCGGCGTTCATGCGGAACGAGAAGGAGGGCTCCATCCACTCCCAGGCCCCGGCGAGCCCCCCACCCACCACCAGATCTCCGACGTCGGCGACCTTCAGGATATGCGCCATCGCGCGGCCCAGCATCTCCCCCGCAAGGGCTAGTGCATCCCGAGCCTGGGCGTCCCCCTCCCCGGCCAGGCGGGCGATCTCGTGGGCCTCGAGCTCGCGCCCCGTCGCCTCCCGATAGGACAGGATCACTCCACTCGCGGAGGCGTAGCGCTCGAGGCAACCCCGGTTGCCGCACCCGCAGCTCCGCCCGCCGGGGACCAGGGTGAGGTGCCCCACCTCCATCGCGACCCCGTGACTGCCGCGGTACGGGCGCCCCTCCAGGATGAGTCCCCCACCGACCCCCGTGCCAAGCCCGACGTAGGCGAGGCTCGGGGGTCGGCGCGGGTGCAACGCCCACTCACCGTACGCCGCCGCGAGCGCGTCGTTCTCCACCACCACTGGAACCGACCAGGCCGCGGACAGTGGGGTCACCAGGTCGGCGTCCCCCACGCCCGGGATGTTCGGCGAGCTGACGAGACGGCCGCTCGCCGGGTCGAGGAATCCCGGGATCGCGAGTCCCACCCCGACCACCTCCGGGAACCGTGCCAGGGCGCCGGATACGGCCTCGGCGAGCACTCCCAGCACGTGGGCGAGGGAGCCCCCCGGGTCCTCGGGACGGCAGACCCGGGCGAAGTGCGCCGCGATGCGCGCCTCCCAGACGACTTGCAGCCCGTCGACGACCCCGACGCGCACGTGGGTGCCCCCGACGTCGACGCCCACCCGCAACGTGCGCCCCCCCGTCATCGAGTGATCTGCCCGCCCGTCGTCATGGTCCCGTCCCCGACCACCCCTCCCGCTCAGACACGCCCGTACATCTCGAGGAGCCGCCGGTACAAGCGCTCCGTCCCCGGCGCCAGCCCCTCCCAGGTGAACCGCCAGCGCCAGTTCCGGGGCGTGTGCGTGCCGGGCACGTTCATGCGGTGCTCGGAGCCGAGCCCCAGCAGATCCTGCATGGGCAGGACCGCCATCCTGGATACCGACGCGAGCGCTGCGCGGCACAGGGCCGCCGGCATGGCGTCGGCCGCGCAGCCCAGGTACTCGAGCACGTAGTCGCGAGTGGCCTGGTCCAGGGAGTGGAACCACCCGAGCGTGGTGTCATTGTCGTGGGTGCCGGTGTACACCACCGCATTCACCGGAAGGTTGTGCGGCAGGTACGGGTTGCCGGAGCCTCCCCCGAAGGCGAACTGCAGCACCTTCATCCCCGGCAGGCCGAATCGGTCACGGAGCTCTTCCACTTCGCGCGTGATGAACCCGAGGTCCTCCGCCACGAGCGGAAGGCGCCGGAACACCTCCCGCAGCCGGTTCAGCAGGGCTTCCCCGGGGGCCAGCACCCACCGTCCCGCCACTGCGGTCTGCTCCCTGGCCGGGATCTCCCAGAAGGCCTGCAGGCCACGGAAGTGGTCGATGCGCAGGAGGTCGAACTGCTCCAACTGAGTCCGCAGGCGCTCCACCCACCAGGAGAAGCCGTCGGCCTGCAGACGGTCCCAGTCGTACTGGGGATTGCCCCAACGCTGGCCCGTCGCGGAGAAGTAGTCGGGCGGAACCCCCGCGACGACCGTCGGTCGGCCTTCCGAATCGAGCCGAAACCACTGCCGGTACGCCCAGACGTCGGCGCTGTCCTCGGCGACATACAGGGGGATGTCCCCGAACACCCGCACGCCACGCTCGTTGGCGTAGCGGCGCAGGTCGCCCCACTGACGGTAGAAGACGAACTGCTCGAAGCGCCGCTGGTCCACGGCGTCCCCGTAGGTCGCGAGAGCCTCCTCGAGCGCTGCGGGAGCCCGGTCCCGCAGCCCGGCCGGCCACTCCCACCAGGGACGCCCGCCCTGGGCCTCCCGCAACGCCTGAAAGAGGGCGTGGTCGTCGAGCCAGTAGCGGTGGCGCTCGGCGAAGCCCCGGCACTCGCGCCGGGACTCCTCGTGTCCCCCCGAGCGGTGCGCCCGGTAGGCCTCGCCCAGACGGCGGCGCCGATAGGCCTCGGGCAGCTCCCCCGGCCGGGGCCCTCCGTCGGGCACGAGCAGGCCGTCCGCCACCAGGCGGTCGAGGCTCACCAGGAGCTCGCTGCCCGCGTGTGCGGACTGGCAACGATAGGGCGAGCCCTCGTCGTGGGTAGGCCCCAGGGGCAGCGTCTGCCAGACCGTGAAGCCGGCGGCTTGCAGGAAGTCGACCAGGCGAAAGGCGTCCGGGCCCAGGTCACCGTTTCCGTGCCCTCCGGGCAGGGAGGTCGGATGCAGCAGCACCCCGGCACACCGGCGAGCGAGGGGAGACGCACCCCCGCTCATGGCGTATCCCCCGCAGGCCGGCTAACGGACACGGTGGATCTCTTGCCCCAGCATCTCCGGCGTGACAAGGACCACCCCGCCCTCGGTCACGTAGTAACGCTCCGCGTCCTTCTCGGGGTCCTCCCCGATGACCGTGCCTGGGGGGACGATGCAGGCGCGGTCGAGAACCGCCCGCCGGATCCGACAGTGGCGCCCGATCTCGACATCGGGCAGGACGACCGTATCCTCGATTCGCGAGTACGAGTGCACCAGCACGTTCGAGAACAGCAACGACCGCCGCAAGTAGGCACCCGATATGATGCAGCCCCCGGAGACCATCGAGTCCACCGCCATCCCCCGGCGATCCTCGTCGTCGAACACGAACTTCGCCGGCGGCAGCTGAGCCTGATGGGTCCAGATGGGCCAATCCTTGTCGTAGAGGTTGAGCTCGGGGCTGACGCTGACGAGCACCATGTTCGCCTCCCAGAAGGCGTCTACGGTTCCCACGTCGCGCCAGTATCCCTGTCGCCCCGTCTGGACGTCACGGAAGGGGTAGGTCATCACCCGGTACTCCTTCAGCACCGAGGGGATGATGTCCTTGCCGAAGTCGTGGCTCGAGGAGCGCCGGTCCGCGTCCTGGATCAACTGATCGAAGAGGAAGGCGCGGTTGAAGACGTAGATCCCCATGGATGCGAGGGCCACGTCCGGCTTGCCAGGAACCGGTGTGGGGTGGGCGGGCTTCTCCTGGAATTCGACCACCCTTCCCTCGGCGTCGCTCGTCATGACACCGAACTCGCGGGCCTGCTCGACCGGCACTTCGATACAACCGACCGTCATGTCCGCGCCCGACTCGACGTGGTACGCGACCATGGGGCCGTAGTCCATCTTGTAGATGTGGTCACCGGCCAGGACCAGAACGTACTTGGGGTTGTGGTCGCGGATGATGTCCAGGTTCTGGTAAACGGCGTCGGCCGTTCCCTGGTACCACGCGGTTTCCTGCACGCGCTGCTGGGCGGGCAGGAGCTCCACGAACTCGCCGAACTCACCGCGCAGGAACCCCCAACCATGCTGGACGTGCAGGAGCAGCGAGTGCGCCTTGTACTGGGTGAGCACGCAGACCCGGCGGATTCCGGAGTTCATGCAGTTCGAGAGCGGGAAGTCGATGATGCGGAACTTCCCGCCGAAGGGGGTCGCGGGCTTCGCCCGCCAGAGCGTCAGGTGCTTGAGACGCGAGCCGCGTCCGCCTGCCAGGATCAGGGCCAGAGTGTCGCGGGTGAGACGGCTGACGAAACGAATTGAGTCGGTGGAAGGCATGCTACCTCCGGTCGCCCGATCGGGCCCTACTCGCAGGGTCCAGCCCGGTCCTCCCTGACCGGCCCTCCCTTGGTCGCCGCGGCCTTATGTTACCATCCCGGCGACTGCACTCAATGCGAGGTCCGCGCCGTTGCGGCCGCGGTCCTCCACGACCACGGCGCCGACGATGTCCTCCCACGAACAGCCGCCAGTGCGCACGTTCCAAGGCGCCGTCTCGCAGGCAGCTCAGGTCCCCCCCGCAATCCCCCTCTCCGACCTCCGCGACTTCCTCTTGGGACAGCACCGCAGGGCGCACCGCATGCTCGGCGCGCACCTCGCTCGCGTGGGCGCCGCCGACGGGGTCCTGTTTTCGGTGTGGGCACCGGGAGCGGAGGCGGCGAGCGTGGTCGGCGATTTCAACGGCTGGAAACCCGGTGTCCAGCCGATGCGCCGGTGCCAGGACTCGGGCGTCTGGGAGTCGTTCGTCCCCGGTCTTGCACCGGGCGCTCGCTATCGATTCGCTCTGCGCACGGCAGCGGGGCCATGGATCGAGCGCCTGGACCCCTTCGCCACGCAGTGGGCGGCGCCCGGCTCCGGCATCGCGGTGGTGCGTGACCCTCAGCCTCAAGCCTGGCAGGACGAAGGCTGGATGAGCGCCCGCGCCGCCCGCGGCTGGCTGCGGGAGCCGATCGCCATCTTCGAGGCCACCCCGGGGGCCTGGGGCTGCGAGGCGGATGGCCGCCCACTCGGGTACCGGGCCCTTGCGGACCGACTGGTACCCCAGGCCGCAGCGCTCGGCTTCACCCACGTCGAGCTCGCCGGAGTCGCCTGCAGTGAGCAGGGGGGACGCCCCGCCACGGATACGCCGTTCACCCCCTCGCCGCGGTTCGGGACCACGGAAGACTTCCGCTACTTCGTGGACCGCTGCCACGGGCACGGGATGGGCGTCCTGGTCGATTGGCCGGCAGTCTTCGTAGCCCGCGAGCTCACGCGATTCGATGGCAGTGCACTGTTCGAGCAGGCGTCTGCCGGCGCGGAGAGAGTGGAGCCCCGGTCAGCGGCCACGTTCGACTTCGGGCGCCTGGGCGTTCGCAGCTTGCTGCTCTCGAGCGCGCTCTTCTGGCTGCAGGAGATGCACCTGGACGGCCTGCGGCTGCCGGCCCTGGCGAGCGCCCTGTATCTCGACTACGAGCGCGGTGAGGGCGCGTGGACCCCGAACAAATACGGTGGAAGCGAGAATCTGGACGCGATCCAGTTCCTGCGCGAGCTGACCGAAATGGTGCGAACGGAAGTTCCGGGCAGCCTGATGGTGGCGGAGGAGCCGACGGGCTGGCCCCAGTTGACGCGTCCGCCGTGGCTCGGCGGGCTCGGTTTCACGTTGCGCTGGAGCAGCGGTTGGATGCACGACACCCTGGAGTATTTCGCCAAGGACCCCGTCTACCGCCACTATCATCACGACATGCTGACGCTGAGCCCCATGCACACGTTCGGGGAGAACTACGTGCTGCCGCTGAGCGGCGAGGAGATGACCGGTCCCCAGGGGGCGCTCTGGAACCGGATGCCCGGCGACACATGGCAGCGCCTCGCCAACGTCCGTCTTCTCTACACCTACCTGTGGACCTTCCCGGGCAAGAAGCTCCTCTTCATGGGCGGGGCTCCCGGGCAAGCGGGCAGCTGGGACGCGATGACCGGGCAGTCCGGCGGATACGTCGCGGGCCCTGACCCCGAAGGCCTGCGGGCGCTGGTGCGCGATCTGAATCACCTCTACCGTGACTCACCCCCGTTGCACCGCCAGGAGCTCAGCCAACGGGGCTTCGAGTGGATCGACCGCCACGACGCGCCCCAGTCCATCATCGCGTACCTGCGCCGGGACGGCGACTCGGTGATGGTCGTCGCACTGAACTTCACCCCCGTCCCCCGCCACCCATACCGGATCGGAGTCCCCTTCCCCGGCGTGTACCACGAGGTCCTCAACTCCGACTCCGCCTATTACGGGGGAAGCAATCTCGGGAACATGGGAGACCTGCGCGCGGAAGCGGTACCCTGGATGGGTCGACCCTACTCGGTCAACATCATGCTCCCACCCCTCGGGGGTGTCGTCCTGAAGCCCGCTGGAGACGAGGCGCCGCGCCAGTGAACCACACCGATCCCCTCCGCGTGCTCTTCGCGGCCTCCGAGGTCCAGCCACTCGTCAAGACCGGGGGGCTTGCGGACGTCTCCGGCTCGCTGCCGCCGGCGCTGCGCCGGGCGGGCGTCGACGCCCGCGTCCTGCTGCCCGCCTACCCGGGCGTCATCGAACAGATCGCGGGTGAGCCGGTCGGTGGCGAGCTCAAGCCCCTGCCCCACTGGCCCTTGGCCCGGCTCTATCAGGGAACGCTCCCGGGCGACGACACCCCCGTGTACGCCCTGGCCTGTCCGGCCCTGTACGAGCGCCCCGGCGGTCCCTACGTGGACCCCGATGGCCGGGACTGGCCCGACAACGCCCTGCGCTTCGGCATGCTGTCCCGGGTCGCCGCCCTCTTCGGCTGCGAGGGTGGGCTCGCGCACTGGTTCGCCGACGTCATCCACGCGAACGATTGGCAGACCGGCCTGTCGGCCGCCCAACTGGCCTACATGCCGGAGGCGCGGGCGCGGATCGTCCTCACGGTCCACAACATCGCGTTCCAGGGCAACTTCCCGCGCGAGACGCTGACCGACCTTGCCCTCCCACCGTTGAGCTTCGGGCTGAACGGCGTGGAGTACTTCGGGCGCGTGTCCTTTCTGAAGGCCGGTCTCGTCTATGCCGACCACATCGTCGCGGTGAGTCCGACCTACGCCCAAGAGGTCCAGACCAGCGCCTTCGGGAGCGGGATGGAGGGAGTCATCGCCGCGCGCCGGGACCGGCTGAGCGGGGTGCTGAACGGGATCGACGTGCGAGCCTGGGACCCCGCCCGGGACCCGCACCTGCCCCAGCCGTACGGGCCCGACAGCCTGGACGAAAAGGCGGTGAACCGGCACGCCCTGCAGGAGCGCTTCGGCCTCGCTCCGGACCCTGCCCAGGCGGTGCTCGGAATGGTCACGCGCCTGACCTGGCAGAAGGGCGTGGACCTGGTCCTGGAGCTCCTTCCCACCCTGCTCCGCCAGCCGGTCCAGGTCGTGCTCCTGGGGGCTGGGGACCGGGCCTACGAGGCTCGCTGGCGGCGGGCCGCCGAGGACTTCCCGGGCCGCGTCGGGGTGCTCATCGGCTACGACGAGCCGCTCGCTCACCTCGTGGAAGGGGGGGCGGACGCCTTCCTGATGCCGTCGCGGTTCGAGCCCTGCGGGCTGAACCAGATGTACAGCATGCGCTACGGCACACCGCCCATCGTGCGCCAGACCGGCGGGCTCGCCGACTCCGTGGTCGACACCACGCCCGCGACCCTCGACGACGGCACGGCCACCGGGTTCGTGTTCCAGGGAGCCACCGAGGTGGAACTGCTGGCCGCGATCCATCGGGCCCTCCTGGCGCAGCGCGACCGCGCCAACTGGCGCGCCGTGCAGCGCAACGGGATGTCCGCCGACTTCAGCTGGGACCGCAGCGCCGCCGAATACGTGGCGCTGTACCACCACGTTCTCTCCAGTCACTGATCACGGCACGACGACCATGCCCAAGAAAACCGCCGCCCCTGCGTCCAAGCCCCTTCCCCCGTCCCCCGCTACCGACTCCGCAATCGCAACCGCACCAGCAGCGGCACCCGCGCCGGAGGTCGACCTGCAGGCGCCCGGCGTCTTCCTGAACCGGGAGCTCACCTGGCTCGAGTTCAACCGCCGCGTGCTGCACGAGGGGATGGACGAACGCACGCCACTCCTGGAGCGCGTGAAGTTCGCGGCCATCGTCAGCTCGAACCTCGACGAATTCTTCATGAAGCGGATCGGCGGGCTCAAACAGCAGGTGGGAGCGGGCCTCCAGGACCTGAGCGCCGACGGGCGCACTCCGCAGCAGCAGATCGAGGCGAGCTACGCGGTCATCCGCGAGCTCGAGGCGCAGCGTGACGCGCTCGTCCCGGCACTGCTGAGCCAGCTCGAGGCGCACGGGGTGTTCCTCCTCGAATACGACCACCTCACGGACGGCGAAAAGGAGGCTCTGCGCCAGGACTACCTCCAGAACATCTTCCCGCTCGTCACCCCGCAGGCCATCGACCCGGCGCACCCCTTCCCGTTCATCTCGAACCTGTCCCTGAACCTGCTGGTGACGCTGCGCTACCCGGACGGCGATCTCTCCCTTGCGCGCGTGAAGGTGCCGGTCGGGTCCGGCATTCCCCGCTTCCTGCGTCTGGAAGGGGGTCTGCGCTTCGCCACCCTCGAGGACGTCATGTCCCACAACCTGGACCTGCTCTTCCCAGGGATGGAGGTGGTGGCGGTCGAGCCGTTCTTCGTGACCCGCAACGCCAACACCGAGCGCAACGAGGAGGACGCGGACGACCTGATGTCCCTCATCGAGAGCGAGCTTCGCGACCGCAAGTTCGCCTCCATCGTTCGGGTCCAGGTCAAGCCCGGAATGGACCCGGTCCGTCGTGGGATGCTCGGCGCCGAGCTGCGCCTGAACAGCGAGGCGGACATCTTCGAGACCGACCGCATGATGGCGCCGCGCCACCTGTTCGAGATTGCGGGCATCGAGATCCCCGCGCTGCACGACGCCCCGCATCGCCCCATCGACCACGCAAAGCTGCAGGGCACCCGCAGCATCTTTCACATCATCCGCGAGAACGGCTCCCTGCTCCTGCAGCACCCCTACGAGTCCTTCAGCACCTCGGTGGAGCGGCTCCTCGCGGAGGCGAGCCGCGACCCCAAGGTGCGCGCCATCAAGATGACCCTCTACCGCACGTCGAGCCGCACGAAGGTGATCGACTACCTGATCGACGCGGCGGAGAACGGCAAGCAGGTGGCCGTCGCGGTGGAGTTGAAGGCGCGGTTCGACGAGGCCGCCAACATCCGCTGGGCCAGCCGGATGGAGGAAGCCGGCATTCACGTGACCTACGGTGTGGTGGGGCTGAAGACCCACAGCAAGGTCGTCCTGATCGTGCGCCGCGACTACGGCGGGCTGCGCCGCTACGTGCACATCGGAACGGGCAACTACAACGCCGACACCGCGCGGATCTACTCCGATCTCGGGCTGATGACCTGCGACGAGGACATCGGCCACGACGCGACCGAGCTGTTCAATTTCCTCACCACCGGCTACACGCCGAACCGGCGTTACCGCAAGCTCCTGCCCGCGCCGAAGCAGTTGAAGAAGGCCCTGCTCGCCAAGATCGACCGGGAGATCGAGCTCCAGGGCCGGGGGCAGCAGGGGCACATCCAGTTCAAGATGAACGCGCTGGAGGACACCGACATCGCCCGCTCCCTCTACCGGGCCAGCCTCGCGGGCGTCAAGGTCGACCTCATCATCCGGGACACCTGCCGGGTCCGCGCCGGGGTGCCGGGGCTTTCGGAAAACATCCGGGTGGTCAGCATCGTCGGACGCTTCCTCGAGCACGCCCGAATCTATTACTTCCGAAACGGCGATGACGAGGAGTACTTCATCGGCTCCGCCGATTGCATGAGGCGCAATCTGGAGCACCGGGTCGAGGTGGTGACCCCCGTGGAGGATCTCGCGCATCGCGCCACGCTCCGCACCATCCTCGACATCCAGTGGAACGACCAGCGCAGCGCCTGGGAAATGCAGCCCGACGGCGGCTACGTCCAGCGCCGCGGGCCGGAGGACGCAAAGGGCTCCCACGAGCAGTTGGTCGAGATGGCCGAGAAGCGGCAACGCGACGCCCGGGCCCTGCGCAAGCGGCGCACCGACGCGCTCCTGCGCCGCGCGACCCGCCGCTGACGACCGGGGCCGAGCGCCGCCACCGCCAGCTCGCCCCTCCCGGGGCGCGCGCGGCTGCGCCGGGGGCCACGCCGGTTGATATACTGGTCAGGTGCCGGAGCGGCGGTCTTCCGGCGCATCCCCCACGCCCCGGTAGCTCAGGTGGATAGAGCGTCCCCCTCCTAAGGGGAAGGTCACAGGTTCGACTCCTGTCCGGGGCGCTTACTAAACAGGTGGTTAGGCTGAATTTTCCCGAAGGGGGAACGGTCGAGGGTTCTAGGGGATCCACAGGGGATCCAGCGCAGGCCGCCCGCCCCCTCTGCACACAACCCGCCCCGCCCGTGTGCAGTCGCCCGCCCGTTACGCGGCAACGGTCCCCGCCGGCGACCCTCTCCCACGCGCCCGCGCGCGCGTGGGGTGGCCGGCCTGCAGGGTGGTCGCCAGACGCTTGTTGAACGTCGCGCCCGCGCGCGCGTGGGGTGGCCTCCAGACGCAGAAAGGCCCCGGCCAGTTGCCTGGCCGGGGCCTCGGGGTAGCGGGTGCTAGTCGAGCTCCACAGGCGGCAGGGCGGCACCTTCGACAGAAAGCACCCCGGGGGGTGCCCGGGGTGAACGCAGGGGAGGGCCGCCGCTTAGCCCGCGGCGGTGGGCGTGAACTGTCCGGCCGGTGCGACCCCCGGGCCCGGCCGGGGGCTCCGGGGGGCCAGCCGCGGCGCCCGAGGTAGGGTGCGCCCGCCAGCACTCGCGGTTGCTTGGTCCGAAGCGGGTGA